>JAEHDI010000354.1 GCA_016880505.1 Bryobacterales bacterium
CTCGAGCGCGGGTCCGGGTGTCGAGCTCGTTCACCGTGAAAGCTGCAACGATCCCCGCGGGCTCCATCGGCCAGCGCAACCGCTCGAGAGGCGACCGGACCGTACGGCCGGGAACGCCGAGCGACCGGTACGTCAGCCGTGCTTCCGCGAGCGCCCAGGCGCTGGAGTCGACGCCCAGCACCGCGGGCGCCGCCGCCGCCCACACCGCGCTCCATGCCGCGCCGGCGACACCGATGCCGCAGCCCAGGTCGAGAATCCGCGCCGGCGGCCGCTCCGTTCCGCCGACGCGGCGAAGCACCTCTTGCACGAGCAGGAAGTGCCGAGGTGCGTAGTACAAGCTGGAGGCAGCGCGTTTGCCGCGGCCCGCGAGCGCCCGTCCCGATTGCACTCGGTGCCGCCTCTGAACGTAGTCCTGGCTCAGGGCCGCGAGCGCTCGGGCGATCTCGCTCCAAGTGAGCTCCGCCCGATGGCGAGCGAAGAGCGACTCGACCCAGCGCTCGAATGCGGCCCGACCCGGGCTCACGCACGCGTCCGCCACAGGGCCCACGCCCGCACCTGCTGGCGCCACATCGGGCTGCACCATGGCATGCCGCGCTCTGCGAGCACTCGCCCGCACACTCTCTCCGGAACCGTCCCAGCCGACCCCCCTAGGACTAGAAAACGGTAACCGCGGCCCCGTGGTCGGATGACCGAAGTCTACGCGCGAGTGCCGGCGCCAGCCAGTCGTTCCACGCGTGCGGCTGCCAAACGAGCTTCAATGCCGCCTACCCAGACCTCCGGATGGTGTGTCACGACGTCCGGTGAAAACGTCGGCCGTCCGTTCGACCGCTGGAAAAAGTCGGCCCGCGGAGGGCGTCGCCCACTACAAACATTCGGTCGAGAACATTCGGTGACCGTCGTCAGGGGAAAACATCGCCGCGGAAAAAATCCGCGGGCGAAAATGTACCCGGATGATAAACATCGGCTGCGGAAAACGTCGGTCCGCGGAAAACGTCGGCTGCACAAGACGACGGTACGTGGAACGTAGACCCGGCGGAAGAATCGACGGCGGAAAACCAGAGCCCGTGGAAAACGTCGGTCCGCGGAAAGCGTCGGTTCCGCCAGGCATCCAGGCTGAGAACTGGACCGGGACCATACGAACCTCTCCCGCGGCGGAAGAGTCGGGTTCCACGGGTTCTTGCCGCGTGATCTTGCCGCTGCTCGAATCGAGATCATCTGAATCAGGGTTCATCACGTCGATCACCTCCGTCGTGCTCCTTGGGACACGGGCCGAACATGGATGTTTCATGCCAGATTGCTAACCCCGATTCCATGGTGTCTCGAGCGGTAGCAAGGTACGAGTCGTTAACTACGTTGGCGGCGATTGTCCACCGCATCGACAACGTGCAGAGCGGTCAACGGCGCCCGTGATCGACCTCCGCAGGCCATGGTGGGTCGATCCCCGGAACGAGATGGAAACAGCGTGGACGATCACCTCCGACTCTCGAGGACTGTCACTGAAACAGGCCCGTTCACTCGCGGTAGGGAGAGTGCTGCGGTAGGGAGAGTGCTGTAGTAATGTACGCGTCCGAATGCTTGCGCCCGCGTGCCGGAGCCGTGCGACCCGCACGCGGCGGCCGGAGGGAGGACCATGTCATCAGCCCTGTCCCCATGCCCCAATTGTCACAGCAAGAACGTCTTCAAGAGCAAGGAGGTCAGTGCGGGCGGTGGACACGCGCCCGACTACCTTCCCGGGCTCGGGAAGTTCTTCGCCGCGGAGAAATTCCACGTCGTGCTCTGCAAGGATTGCGGCCTGGCGAGATTCTTCGCCCGCCCGCAGGCGACGGCAAAGCTGGGGGAGTCCTCGAAGTGGACTCGGGTGTGAGATACGGCGGGCCAGGAGGCGGGTCAGACTCGCGGGCGGAATTCAGAATTCGAGTCGGTTCGCCTGCGCAGTCCCGCCTGTTCGCGAGGCAGGCCCCCGGAGGGCGGCTGACTTGACCGGGTGTCCCGAAAAAATCGCGCTCCAGTGCCCCGAGGATCTTGAACCCGCAACCCGCCTGCATTAACGTTGCGCGCGAGTTCCGGGATTGGGTCGAGTCGGAGTGGCTGGCCGAATTCCTGCAAAGAGACCCGCAGCCCCGATGCGGGATCGGGTGCTCCAGACCAG
>JAEHDI010000355.1 GCA_016880505.1 Bryobacterales bacterium
GTAATCGGCGCGGTGCTACTGCTGCTGGCCTCAGTGGCGCTGGCGGCGTGCTACCTGCCCGCCCGGCGAGCCACCCGCGTGGACCCGTTAGTTGCACTGCGGTACGAGTAAATGCCAGGTTTGCCGGCGCCGTCAGTTCGTTGATCATGACTCTACGCTGAATCTGAGTGGGACGCCGTTCGCGCCGCGTCCCCCGGTAGTTCCATCGAAGCCCGGAAATCGTCTTTCAAGCCGATTGGCCCCCACATCCGAATTCGCTCGCCAGAACGTACTTCCCAATGAGGCTAGCCAGGAACGGCCTTAGTATTACGTATTGTATAATCGTGCTACAAAGCTTGAACCATGCGGATTGAACTCGTGGTGCTCTTGTTCGCGGCGCTGTCCGCTAACGGCGCTACTCAGATTGTTGGCCGGGTGCTCGACCCACAAGGACGCATCGTGGTGGGTGCCGCCGTCCGGTTGCAGACCGGGACGTCCAACGCCACCGTTGCCGTCACCGATGGTCAGGGGGAGTTCCGTCTCGACCCCGTCACTCCCGGCTTCTATCGGCTCACAGCGGAAGCCCCGGGATTTCAGAGCGGTGCTCAAGACGTCAGTGTTATTGGCGATATCGAGAGACTGAACCTGACGCTGCCGGGGATTGTGGGGCAGCATCAGAGCGTTGTGATAGAAGCGAAAACGGTCGAGCCAACGGTTGATCTGCGCAACGCGGAAGTTTTCAATCGAACGCTCTTCACTCGGGACGATCAGATCATGCACCAACTGAACGCAGGAATTGACGCGGGTCAGCATGAAGGCGGCGGCAAATCCGTCGAGGTCCGGCGATTTGGGTTCAATCTCGACCACGGCGGCACGAACGGCGGTCTCAAGGTACTCGTGGATGACGTGCAGCAGAACCAGGGAACGCAAGGGCACGGGCAGGGCTACCTGGGGGCGCTCAAAGCCCTGAGTCCGGAACTGATTCACGACGTCACCGTGATTAACGGGCCGTTCAGCGCTGAATACGGAGACTTTAGCGGCCTTGGTGTAGTTCACATCCGCCAGCGGGAATCGCTGCCGGATCAGTTCACGGTGCGGCTTCAAGGCGGGAACTTTGACACGGGCCGGGCCTTTGTGGCCTATAGTCCCGATGTCGAACGCGTTGACGCTTACGTGGCCTACGAAGGTTCATACACGGACGGGCCGTTTCAAAATCCAGGCCGTTATCGCCGGGACAATTTCAACGCCAACTACACCAGATCGCTCAGCACAAGCGAGAAGATCGGCGTCCGCGTTCTCGCCGGCTCGAACAATTTCTATTCGAGCGGGCAGATCCCTCTTGATCTCGTCAACCAGGGCTTGCTCGACCGGTTCGGATTTATCGACCCGACCCACGGGGGCCGGGTGCAGCTCGGGACCACTTCGATGTACTACTGCAAGCTGAGGACCAACGGCGATACGTTCAAGGCCGACGGATTTCTGGCACGGTCCCTTCTTGACCTGTACTCGAACTTCACGATGTACTTGAACGATCCGCTGCACGGCGATGCCTTCCAGCAGCACGATTCACGCCTGCAGCAGGGTGTGAACGCTCAGTACACGCACCCGCACCATGTCGGAACGGCGGCAGCCGTCTTCGTGGCGGGAAGCAACTTCCACGAGAATCAAGTCAACGTCGGACTTTACCCTCGCCGGGGTCGGGTTCCAACCGGTGTGACGACACGGGCCAATGCCCACGTGACGAACGGTGCGGGATATGGACAGGAGAACTTGAGCCTTTTCCGTGGACGGCTCCTGCTGGGCGGCGGCGTTCGCTTTGATGGCTTCCGGTTCGCGGTTGCCGACAGGGTCGACCCGGATCACGGCGGCACGCAGTCGGCGGGACGCTGGCAAGGAAAAGGCAGTGCAGCGTTCACTCCATCACGCCGCCTGCCGCTCACGATGACAGCCAACTACGGGCGCGGCATCAACAGTATTGACGCCCGCGGCGTCGTTCAGCGGCCCGATCAGCCAAGAATCGCGACCACGGACTTCTACCAGCTTGGGACCTCATCGAACTTCGGGCGCTTCGGAATCAGTACGGACATGTTTCTCATAGACCACTCCAATGAACAGGTCTATGTGCCGGACGACGGCAGTTTCGAGTTCAAGGGACCCAGCCGGGCCTACGGCTACGAAGCCAAGGCGTCCGTCTCCATCACACGTCGGCTCTCCTTGAATGGTGGCGTCACGAAGATTGGGAATGCATACTTCCGAGGCGGCGATCACCGGACTTACGTCGACAGCGCCCCTCATTTCGTGGCGAATGCCGCCCTCACACTCGCGGGATGGCACGGCTGGAGCGGCTCATTTCGCATGAGGGCGATTAACCACTATCGGCTTGACGGCGATGATCCTTCGATCCTTGCTTCCGGACACACTGTCTTCGATTTGGGCCTCGCCAGGCAGTTGCGCCGGGGGGTTGAATGCAACCTGAGCGTGGATAACCTGACGAACCGCGGCTACTACGAAACGCAAAACTACTTCGAGTCACGGGTTGCACCGATGGCCCCCGTCGTGGCGAGAATTCACGGAACGCCAGGGTACCCGCTCACGGCGATGGCCGGCCTGACCTTCAGATTCAGGGGAAAATGACCCGCGGGTCGCCCTCCGGCTCGGCAGAATCGGAGTTCCCTCTTCGTATCGCGAATTGACGGAATTCCCGGGACTCTATCTGGCGTCGCCCGCGAACAGGTCCTGCCATGAGGAGTCGAATACGGTCCAGCGGCCCGGTCCGGTGACATCGGTTTCCGGGACCGAAAGCGAGCCGTGTCCGTTCTCGCACACCAGTTCGGTGGTAGCCGGCTCGAAGACACTGGCCCACGAACCGACCGAGACCGGGAGAGCGAGCCTTTCAAGACAGACGGGACACCGCTTGTGCTGGTCCGCAAAGCTCCACAGCAACGCGTTCCCTAAGACAAAGATGAGGATCACAGTGGAAAACAACCCGGCGTAAGCGGCCTGGTGGCTGTCACGTGGCATGAGGGCGCGAATAGCGGCGCCGGCCTCGATCCACACGAGCGGCACGACCACCATCACACAAGTGGCCTTCACCGCCAGAAATGCCCAAATCCTCCAGCCTCGGTGCTGGAAAGGTCGGCTTGCCGTTGCCACGAGCGCGAGTCCGACGGCGAAAGCGAAGGCCAGCGGGAAGGCGTGCACAAACAACATATCCCGCCCCCAGGCCGCCGCCGGAATGCCTTCCGCAGGGGAGAACGTGGGTTCCACCGCCCGACGGGCCAGCGCCATGGTGAACGCCAGGCCGCGCGTGAGCGCCACCGTGATCAAGACGATTGCCGCCGCACCGGAGAGCACTGCAGCCGGGCTGCGCAGAAACCGCTGGAGCCCGGCCCTCCGGAAACGCAGCCAGAACGCGTCCGCGAAGCTGCGCCAGCAATCCAGTGCCATCTCCTGATGGGCGCGGGTGGTTAACTCCCCGCGCTCCACCAAAAGCCACCAGTCGTTGAGGCGGGACTCGCGGCGAGCCCGCCACTCCGGCCGGGCGCGTCCGGGCACGATCCAACTCGCGA
>JAEHDI010000356.1 GCA_016880505.1 Bryobacterales bacterium
CAAGTCAGGAACGCTGGTTCAATCCTCTTGACATTTTTCTGACAACTTCTCACGCCTTGCGGGTAGACTGGTTATGGACTTGTTTCCAGAAGGCCTCTTATGGGCCGTCCGTACGCGCTGCACACGGTCACGGTGCTGGCTATTCTTCTGCCCTGTGCACTGATCGGCGTGATCGGTTACAAGTGGATCGAGCTAGAGCGGGAAGCCGGGGCCAGACGGGGCGAACGGGCAGCCGAGGCGGAGGCCGCGCGAATCCGCAAGGAACTAGTTGCTCACCTTGCGGCCGTCACGACCGAAGTCGCTCGCGGCTGGAGCGGCCTCCCGGCCTGGCGCCCTCCCTTCGCGCCGTCGTCGCCACTCCCCGAGATTGTCACGTCCGCCTTCGTTCTCACTTCCGCGGGCAAGCTGGTCTACCCGGACTATCAGGTGGCGTACCTGGAAACGTCTCGGGCTTCTGAATCCGCCACCGCGCCCGTCAAGGCCGCCAGCTTACTCGGCCAGGGAAGACTCTCGCTGGCCGCGGGGCGTTACGGCGAGGTCCAGTCCAACGCCCAACAGATCATCCAATGTTGCTCTGCTGCACGCGATGAGTACGGCCTGTCCTTTGCGTTATACGCAGCAGGGCAGATGGCCGTCGCTTCGGAAGCACAAGGGAGACTGCGGGCTGATTTCCCCCGGCTGGCCGCGCAACTTGGCGATCTCTTGCAGCGCGGGGTAATCGGTCACCCGGGCGACCTCCAGGAGATCGCCGCTCTGGCTAAGAGAATCGGTGGCGGCCCAGAAGCTTCGCTTCTGCTTCGCCAGGCAGAAAGCCAGGCCGTCCGTGTACGCGGTCAAATCGAACAGGGCAGCCGTCTGGAGAAATGGGTGTCGGGCACGGTCCTGGCCGGCACTCTCGGTTCCGACTTCACCCTGCACTCTTTGCCGATGGGAGAGCGGCCGCGGCTGGCGGGTGTGTATCGAACCGGCGACAGGCTTCTGGTTGCGTTGTTTGCCACCAGCCCCCTCGCGGCTTGGGTTGCCGCGGAGGGTGCCCGAGGCGGCCATTTTGACGCCGTGCTCGCTCCGAAGGACGAGTACGCCGGAAACGCAATCCTGCGAGACACCATGCTGCCGGAGGCGCCTGGTTTCGAGCTGTCACTCCGGGCCCGCGAGTCCGGCCCTGCCATCGAGCGCCGGCGGCAGCGGTTGTTCGCGGGAGCGCTGGCCGCGGCGGTGCTGCTTGTCATGCTGCTGGGCTGGTTCGCATTCCGGGACGTCTCGCGCGAAGTCAGGCTGGCTTCGCTTCGTTCCAGTTTTGTTTCGAGCGTGACACACGAACTCAGGACGCCGCTCACATCGATCCGCCTGCTTGCGGAAACCCTGCGTCTGAAGCGGATGCGAGATCCAGCCACTGGAGATCAGATGCTGGGCGCCATCGTCGACGAGTCAGAGCGGCTCACGCGGCTGGTGGATAACGTCCTCAGCTTCTCGCGAATTGAGAAAGACGCACGCCCCTATCCCAGGAAGCCGGTTTATCTGGCAGGGGCCGTCAATGACGCCGTCCGGCGGTTCCAGTCCGTCCTGAACCGAGGAGAATTCCGCCTGATCCAGGAGAGCGATGACCAGACGCTGCGGGCCCTCGCGGACGACGAGGCGCTGAGCCAGGCGCTGCTGAATCTGCTGGACAATGCGGTCAAGTACTCCGGTCCGTCCCGGGAGATTCAACTCGGGGTTCACCGGCGTGGAGAGGAAGCCGAGATCCGAGTCACGGACCACGGCATCGGCGTCCCGGCCGCCGAACAGCGGCGAATTTTCGAGAAATTCTACAGGGCGCCTGAGGCGGCCCGGGAGACGACAGGCGCCGGCCTCGGATTGGCTTTGGTGAAGCACTTTGCCGAAGCCCACGGAGGCCGCGTGGCGGTGGCGAGCGGGCCAGGAGCGGGAAGCTCCTTCTCTCTTTGGCTGCCCTTGATGGGGAACGATGGCCAAGATCCTGATCGTTGAGGACGACCCCGCGACTCTCCTCGGGCTTAAGGAGAACCTGGCGTATGAGGGCCATGCTGTCATGGATGTTCCGCGGGGCGACGAGGCGCTCGACAAACTAGCGGCGGCCAAGCCCGATCTGCTCATCCTCGACGTCATGCTGCCCGGGCTCAACG
>JAEHDI010000357.1 GCA_016880505.1 Bryobacterales bacterium
AGGCCTGCCGCGCCGGCAGCGCCCGCGGGTCGCCGGATATCACCTTTTGGAGCTTCGAGGCGAGGTCCATTTCCTCAAAGAGATTGAAGTCGTTGTTGCTGCCGGCCGGCCCGTCAGTGCCCAGACCGACGGCAATTCCCATCGAAAGCATCTTCACCACCGGAGCCACGCCGCTCGCCAGTTTCATGTTGCTCGACGGGCAGTGCGCGATGCCCACGCCGCGCTTCTTCAGAATTCCAAGGTCGGCATCGTCCACCCACACGCTGTGGGCGCAGATCGTGCGGCCGTTGAACACCTCGAGCGAGTCGAGAACGCGAACCGGGCTCATGCCTCGTTTGGCGACCGTCTCATCGCGCTCCTGCTTCGTTTCAGACAGGTGCGTGAGCAGCGGGACACCGTAGCGGTTGGCGAGCGCGCGGGCGGCTTTCAGCGTCTCGTCCTTGTTCGTGAAAAGCGCGTGCGGAGCCGGCGCCGGGACGATCAGTGGGTCGTCCTTGAATCGCTGGATGAACCGTTCGGTGAAAGCGAGCGCGTCTTCGGGCGTTTTCGCATCCGGAGCGGGGAAGTCGAAGATCGTCTCACCCAATACCCCGCGCAGGCCGGCCTGCTTCGTCGCTTCGGCGATCACGTCCTCGAAGTAGTACATGTCGGCGAAGGTTGTGGTGCCCGAGAGCGCCATCTCGAGACAGGCCAGCCGCGTGCCCCATCGAACGAATTCCGGGGAAAGGTTCTTTGCCTCCGCGGGAAAGATGTACTTCTCGAGCCATTCCTGGAGGCGCAGATCGTCGGCGATTCCGCGGAACAGCGACATCGGAACGTGCGTGTGGGTATTCACAAGACCTGGTGCAATCAGGCCCTGTGGCAGGTCGATCCGGCTGGAGGCCCGGAACCGCCGTTCGATGCCGGCGCGTGGCCCCACGGCCGCGATCCGGTCCCCGCGAATTGCTACCGCGCCGTCCTCGATGAGACGCCTTGCCGGGTCCATGGTGACGACGTAGCGGGCGGTCCAGATCCAGTCCGCCGTCTCGGCGCCGGCGCACCAGGCCAGCAAAAGAAGACTACAAACAAGACGCATCGAATGGTCTCGGGAACAGGTCTTTCAAGCGCAACGACTCGGTCTTTCCGCGAAGGTTCGCCAGGATCACCTCCACGTCGCCGCAGAATTCCCACAGCAACTGGCGGCAAGCCCCGCACGGGGGTGTCAGCGTCTCGGAATCGGTGGCGATGGCGATCCGCCTGAACGTTCGTACTCCCTCGGAGAGCGCCTTGAACAGCGCGACGCGCTCGGCGCAGACGGTAAGCCCGAGCGTCGCGTTCTCGATGTTGCAGCCTGTGTGAAGGCAGCCCTCAGCGTCCTCGATCGCCGCGCCCACGCGGAATCCGGAGAACGAGGCGCACGCGTTGTCCCGGGCGCTCACCGCGGCATCGACCAGCGCGTCCATTATGCCTCCAGGCGCGGGAGGAGAGCCGTCAGCAGCTTTACCAGCGTCCCGCGCACCATCACGCCGGTCTCCAGGACCTCCTCATGGCTGATCTTCTGCGGCAGGATGCCCGCCGCCATGTTGGTCACGCAGGAGATCGCCAGAACTCTCATTCCCATGTGGTTGGCCGCGATGAC
>JAEHDI010000358.1 GCA_016880505.1 Bryobacterales bacterium
GCGGAGCGCCCGATGGCCGAAGGGCTGACGTTCAGCTTCGGCTACAATTACAGCCGCGAAGCGCGCGGCGAGTTCTTCGACGCGATCGCGACGTACGCGAGGAACTACACCATGATCGACACCCGCGACCCGCGGCACTATGTCCGTCTCGCGGGCACCTATGAGCTTCCGTTCGGCAAGGGCCGCAAGTATCTGACCGGCGCGAACCGGATCCTGGATGCTCTGGTTGGCGGGTGGGCCACAAGTCACATCTTTATGTGGAACGGCGGTCCGCTGTTGACCTTCGGCGCAATGACGGCCACAGGCGATCCGACAATCGACAACCCGACCCGCGGCAAGTGGTTCGACACGTCGAAGTTCTCGGTTCTGCCGGCATACACGCCGCGCACGAATCCGTGGTACTACGACGGGCTGCGAGGTCCGGGCCTCTGGCAGTGGGACGCCACGGCGGTGAAGTACTTCCAGATCACCGAACGGGTGAAGTTCGAACTTCGGATGGAGTTCTACAACTTCCCGAACTCGTTCATGCCGAGCCAGCCGAACTTGACTGTCACCAGCAGCGCGTTCGGCCGGTGCACTTCAATAGCCGGAGGGAATTACGGCCGCGAAGTGCAGTACACGGGCCGTATTCATTTCTAAGCAGGCGAACACGCAGGGGCACGCCGCGGGCGTGCCCCAACGAGCTTATTGAAAAACTGAAGTGGAGACCGCGCCGACGCAGCGCGGTCTCCGGACCTGCCAATCAGGTTCTTCGGACGTGGGCGGAACTCCGGCGAGACTTGCGACGCCCATTGCGACCGAAAGGATCGCCACTGATGGTTTCGCTGTGCAGCGCACAGACCCAGCGGTCGTTGCGGCGCACCCAAGCGGAAGCGTCGGCTGCCTCGAGAGTCACGCTCTTACCCTCCACTGTCAGCTCTTCGCGGACCTTGTAGGCGACGATCGCGACATCGTCGCACAGCAGCCGTACGTGCGCATCGTCGCTCACCTTAAAGTCGTTCAGTGTGTACGGCGTCGCCTTTATCATTCCTGCGAGCGTTTCCTTGTCGATCCGAGCCACGCCCTGCGCGCCGGTTACGATGCACTGATCGTCGGTGAGATGCATCGCAGTGTCCACGTCCTTGTCCTTAATCGCCTGCCAGTATTGCTTCTCCAGATCGAGCAGCTCCTGCTCCACTGGCTTCGTAGCTGGTTTCGTAGCCATTTCGCATCTCCTTGAAATTCTCGAGCGCCTCGACTGGGCGCGCCCGGAACCCCGATGAGCTGCCGGGGTTTTCAACGAGAGCAATGAGATGCTCAGACGGGATTCCTGCCCTGGATAACCCGAATCAGCACAGCGACGATTGCCACGACCAGCAAGATGTGCAGGAAGCCCCCCAACGTGTAAGAGGTCACCATTCCTAGCAGCCACATCGCGAGAAGAACCCAGAAGATCAACCACAACATATTTCCTCCTCTGGCGGAAGATCCCAGTCTTTCCCTGACCCAGGTCCGCCTGCGAGTGTTTTATGCAAACGCCGGTCCAAAACATCGGCACTGATTGCAAAGGACTTGGGCTCAATCTTCCGTGTAAGTTTTGCCGATGACTTACTTCAACAGGAGCTCGGAACCGGCCTCGCATCGCCTAGGGAGGCCAAACTCGGTGCCGTGGTCAGTCTTTCGGGCGCTCGTGTGCCGGGCTTTTTGTGGCCGCCTTTACGCCGCCCACGATGCCTGGTCCTAACGGTCCACCTGCGGTCAGCCTGTAACCCTCCGGCACCTGGAACAGAGAGGGGTCGGGCTCGCCGAGTGCGATCTGGGTCAGTTGCACCGTAGAGTCGCCGAAGCGCGGGTCCGAGCGCTTACTCAGTACGGGAACTTTCAAGGCCGTCGAGGTCCAGGTTTCAGTTACGCTGACGATAGGCTGCCGGTTGCCGATTGCGCCCGCGGGAATAGTCTCCTTGGTGCGCCTTCCGGTCGCCTCGACGCCGTTGACCTTCCTGGTCCCGAGATCCTCCTCCTCGAGTTGACCTGCCTGCCGCTTGCGCGTCGAACGGCCCTGTGTCTTGGGCAGCAGAAAAGCAGACTTCCTGCCTGTCAGGTTCGACGGATCCAGGATGTAGGCAGCGCCCGCTACGGGGTCGAAGATCTCGATCAGGACCCGCTCCCGGTCATTGGTGGGGTTGGGCTGGGGCACCTCGATCCGCATACGTCCCTGCTTGTCACGGTAAAACTTGGTATCTTCCAGGCGCTGGATTTGGTTCCCGTTCGGCAGACTCTGCCTCACTTCCCTGACCTGCACGCCCGAGTATGGCGCGCCGGGGATTAGCATGTCCGGCTTCGGCCCGACCACCACCGTCCCCCCGGCGGCTACCCCCCCAGGCACCCCTCCGACGACACCAACGGGCCCGCGTCCCGAACCGCCCGGGGGCAAGGCCTGTGCCGACAGAGCCGCGGTCGTCGTGAGCGCCGCAAGAATAACCAGTCCTGTCTTGTTCATGGACTTCATCCTCCCTCTCAATCTTCAGATCTCCGTATTGGAGACCATCCGAACAGCTCGCGGAAATCCATCGTCGCCGAACAGGATATCCACGTCGAAATCGGTCTCGTAACCCCAAGGAAGACTCAGGCCCATCTGGGCGAGGGCCGCCCCGGTAACCTCCGTGCGCATCACCCGTATGCACTCTCCGGCGGCTAGCGGCATGGCGTATGGGATCGGAGCAAACCCATTCTCGTCCATGGATCCATCCAGCACGTGGTTCCAGATACCAGGCTGAGCCACCTCTATACCGGTGCGCTGAGCACTCTCCGGAGCGCCCCGCCAGACCAGTGTCACAGCGAGAGCCAGCAAGGCGGCGGCAGCCATGCCAGTCGCGAAAGCCAGCCAACCGCCCGGCCGCCGATGCAGCCTGTCAAACTCCGCCATCAACCGCTGCCTCCGCAACTCGGGCGACCGCTCCTCCGCCAGCAGTGCCCGCAGTCTGCGGATCGGCTCCTGCAGCACTTCTTCGTCTTCCAGCCAGTCCTTGCGATCCACGTTGCTTACCTCGCTGTTGGAACGGCCGATAGCCTGAGCGGCTTCAGCCTCGCTGCCAGCAACTGCCGCGCCCGGTGCAACCGCGAACGTATTGTTCCCACCGGGCAGCCCAGGGTACTCGCCGCTTCCTCGTAACTCCGCTCCTCCAGGTCGCACAGAAACACCGCATCCCGGTAAGGGCCCGGCAGCTCCTGGAGGGCCGAGTGTAACGCCAGGCTCATCTCATCGTCGATTAGAGCGCGCAATATGTCGTCTTCCGCGGCAGGCTCCTCAATCCCTTCCACAGCCCGGCTCCTTCGCACCGCCCGGATTAGATTCCGCACTGTTCCGTACAGGTACGCCTCGAGCGAACCGCGGTCCGGATCGAATCGCGACTCGGGCCGGATAATTTGTAGAAAGGCTTCGTGCGTGACCTCCTCAGCCACGGCGCGGCTGCCCGAAAGCTGAAACGCGTAGCGGTACAGCGGGGGCTCGCACCGTTTGTACAGCGTCTCCATGGCGCCCTGATCACCCTTTCGCGTCCGGCAGTACAGTTGTTCGTTGCTCGGCTCCATTACGGTGGTCCTGGTGTTCATCCTGCATTGCCTTTCAGCGGCAAAAAGTTCCCACCCATCGCTCTCTTTTCAGAGCTGGGACTGGTCCATCGGGTTCGCGGCTAGCGCCTGGCCTCCGCCGCCTGCCCTACAATGGCATCGCGTTCTTCTTGATGTAGTCCTCCAGGACTGGTGGCTCGGGGCCGATGTAGTGATACGGTTCCGCGTACTCGAGCCCGTATTTTTTCCCCCACTCGGCGTCGCGTTCCAAGACGAAGTGCTTCGTGTACTGCCGGTTCGCGGTGTCGTCGGAGTCGCCGAGGATCGGGAGGCGCAGCTTTTGTGACGCTAGGCGCTCGCGGAGGCGGGCGCCGTTTTCTCCGGCGGGTCCCTGGGCCTTGTTGGCGAGGTTCACCTCGACCTTCCGGTCGATCACGCCACTGATGTCGATCACGCGGTTCACCAGTTGCGGGCCGCGGGCGTAGTAGTAACGCTCGCGCACGCCGTGGGGCTGGAGCCCTGCGGCGAAGTGCTCGGGATAGTCCTTGTTCATGCCCGCCATCCAGCAGGCGGCCTCGACGGCCTGGGCGGTGACGTAATGGTCGGGGTTCTCCTCGTAGTGGCCCGAAGGATCGTAGGAGATGATCGTGTCGACCTTGAGCAGTCGGAACAGAAAGATGAAGCGGGCGCGGATCTCAAGCGGTGACTCCTGGTCCATCTGGTGGTTGCTGTAGTTGAGGTCGAAGACTTGCTTGAGACCGAGGAGGCGGGAGACCTCGCGGTTGTCGCGTTCGTTGGCGAGGACGGTGTCGCCGACGGTGCCAGGACCGGCCATATCGTCGTTGGTGACGCGGATGAGGTAGCCGGTGTAGCCTTCGTCGATCAGCTTCAACACAAGCCCGGCGGAGAAGATCGGAACGTCGTCGGAGTGTGGCTGGATAGCGGCCAGCACCTTGCCGGCATGGGGCTTGCCGGAGACGGGCCGCTCGATGAACACTTCGCCGGGGGTGGGCTGCACCACCGCGGCGGCCATCGTGTTTGCAAGGAATGTGCGTCGTTTCATGGCAGTGTACTCGGATGAAGGGTTGGGACAAAACCGGGGGGAGAAAACCAGGGGACAGACAGCCATTTCGCAACAACGGCGAAATGGTAGTCAGTCCCCGGTTTTCTGGGTGGCGTCATGGGATCTTGATGAACCAGCGAAGGGAGCGGGCGACCTCGGTCCAGCCCTCCGAAGCGTACAGCGCGTTGCCGGCGGCATTCGTGGCGAGGCACTCCAGGTGCGCGTGGACAGCTCCTTCGGACTTCATGTGCGCCAGCATGCCGCGGAGCATCTCGCGACCGTACCCTTTCCGGTGATGATTCGAATGCACCGCGAGGAGGTCGATGTAGCCGAGAAGGGCGTCGCGGTCGATCGTGCCGGTGGCCAGAGCCACCACTTCGCCCTCTGCCTCGCCGACGAGGACGATCTGCTCGTCGAAGACCTTCCGGAACCGCCGCTGCCAACGCTGACGCCAATCGAGGTCGTTGAGCGGGCCGAAGGTTACGTCGGCGGTCCGGAGCCAAGTGATCGGCCCGAAGGCGTCGATCGTGAAGCTCTCCAGAGCGTTGTACTCCTCGGGACGGGCGAGACGGAATGTCAGCGGCATGGTTTTCCAGCGCCGATTGTATGCGCGGGGCGGGGTGTGGTTCAAGCGGGCCGGATTCACCGCGGAGACCATCCGCCTTCAATAAATCCAGCTCAGGCCGGCCATCGGGGTGAACATATGGTAGATTCCGCGTGCGGTGCCGAACGGCGCGGGCGCGATCACTTTCTTAGGAAATGGCGTGATGTAGTCACGGAAGTCGAGCCGCAGGGCGACGTGCTCGCCGAGCATCATTCGGACCCCGCCGCCTCCGGTCACCAGGGGCTGAATGTCGCTTTCTCCCGTGAGCCGGGCGATGCTCCCGAGCGGCTGGCCAGGACTTGCCGGCCCCGTGACTACGAACCACTTGGCGCCGACACCTGCAGTGGCGAAGGGGCGAATCCGGGCGCCGCGTTCGCGCAGATGGAAGAGGAAATCGTAGTGGAAAGCGTGGGACTGCCCCTGGACGTTGGTCTTCACTCCGGCGGCTGCGACAAACGGGTCGCCGTCCTGGTACGTGTAGCGGAACTCACCTCCGACGCGATTGTAAAGGTCCTCGCCGATCACGGCGCCGACGGTGAACCGGTTGCGGAACCCGGCCGCCGCTTTGCCCTCGGGGGCATAGACGCTGGCGTTGCGATAGCTGCCGTAGCCCACGGCGACGCCGACCTCCCACTGTGCGGGAGCGGAAGCCGCGAAAGACGCGAGCAGGGCCATGATCCGCAGGCTCACACTGCCAAGTAGACAACGGCGCGGAACGGTCAGCAAGCGGGTCCGGCGGGGCGCAAGATAATCCGGTCCGATTCTGTATGATGGAAGGCTATATGGAACGCCGATCTTCGCGCCGCAGCTTCCTCGGGGCCGGGCTTGCGCTGCCCGCCGCCACGCTGGCCTCTTCGCAGTCGAGGGACGCTGTCAAACTCGAGCACCGCCACCTAGGCAAAACGGGGCTGAAGGTGACCAGCCTCGGCTTCGGTTGCATGCTGGTCTCCGATCCGATTGTTGTCGAAAAGGCTTACGACCTCGGGATCAATTATTTCGACACCGCACGGCTGTACCAGAACGGCAACAACGAGAGGATGGTGGGTGCGGCACTGAAGGGAAAGCGCGACAAAGTCGTGTTAACGAGCAAGACGCGCACGTTCACGAAGCAGGACGCGCTGAGCGAACTCGACACAAGTCTGCGGGAGCTCGGAACGGACTACCTCGACATCTGGTTTCTGCATATCAAGAATGAACCGGCCGACGTAACCGAGGAACTGCTCGACGCGCAGCGCATCGCGAAGCAGGCGGGTAAGATCCGTTTCGCCGGCGTGAGCTTCCACCTCAACATGGCGACGATGCTGGCGCACGTGGCGAAGTTGGGCCAGACTGACGTCGCGCTGGCGTCGTACAACTTCACCATGGATCCGGCAGTCAGCGAGGCGATCCGTGCGGCGCGCAAGACGGGCATGGGTGTCGTCGCGATGAAGGTGATGGCCGGCGGTTATGCTCGAATTCTGAAAGGCGACCGCCTGTATGGGCAGAAGCCGAATGAACTGCTCAGCCGGTTGAAGCAGCCGGGAGCGATGCTGTCGGCGCTGAAGTGGGTGCTGCGGAACGAGTCGGTGGATACGGCGATTATCGGCATCACCGATCTCGACGAGCTTGACGAGGATATCCGGGCGATGGCCGAGCCGTTCGGCAAGGACGACGAGAAAGTGCTGACGGCGTACCTCGACCGCATCCGGCCGCTTTACTGCCGGATGTGCGGCGAGTGCGGCGGCGTCTGCGAACGTGGAGTTCGTGTGGCGGACTCGCTGCGGTTGCTCACGTACGCCGACGGCTACGGCCAGTTCGCCATGGCGCGGGACGAATTTCTGCGACTGCCGGAGGGTTCGGGGCCGGATGTCTGCGGAAGCTGTGACGAATGTACGGTGCAATGCCCGAACGGCGTCGACGTGCGCGCACGGCTGACGCGGGCGCAGGAATTGTTCGCGTAGGCGTGCAGGGACGGCGCCGGGGGAGGACGCATGAAGCTTGTCGTCTGCGCCGCGATTCTGTTGATGCCGGCCGCGGGGTCCGGAGCCACCGACCTCAACTACGATGGCATGGCGGCCCGGGTCGCCGGCTCGCTCAAATTGCGACCGGGTGAGCGGGTGCTGGTGCGCTACGACCCCGGCTGCTTTGCCGAGATCCTGGCGCCCCTCCGAAAGCAGATCCGCGCGGCGAAGGCGGAACTTCTCCGTCCGCTGGCTGCCAAGGATGCGGTCCCCGTAGAGAAGCTCTCCGCCGTCGACGTGTTCATCCGGCTTCCTTTGGGGCCGTCGGCGCGCGGGCTCACCGCCGCCGAAGAGGCGGCCCTTGTGAAGTGGGTGGATGGCGGCGGACGGCGCCGCGAGCTTCACTTCCATTGGTCCGACGGCAGCCGGCTCCGGGACGGGCTGCCGGGCGAGCACCCGGCGGAATACGACGCGCTCTATCAGGACGCGCTCGATATCGACTACGCCGCGCTCAACGCAGCGCAAGATCGGGCGATTCGCGCACTGCGGCTCGGCACCGTTCGCGTCTCGACGCCCGCCGGAACCGACCTCATGTTCCGCATCGCAAAGCGGCCCTTCAACAAGCAGAACGGCGACGCATCGGGCGAGCGCGCACAGGCGGCCAGGGTCCGTGTGGACCGGCACATCGAGCTACCGGCAGGCGTAATCCGCGTAGCTCCGGTGGAAGGCACGGTATGCGGGAGTTTCGTCATTCCGGAAGCACGCTTCGGCGGCAAAGTTGCGCGGAAGGTTGTGTTTCTGATTGACAACGGCCGCGTGCGGAGCGTGAAGGCGGCCGAAGGGCAGGAAGCCGTCGATGCCGAACTCGCGAAGGGTGGTGA
>JAEHDI010000359.1 GCA_016880505.1 Bryobacterales bacterium
GAGCCCGCCGGTGTGATCGCCCTACCTCCTGGTCAACCTACTGCTTGGGATGGACCTCGACGGCGATGTGCGGAAACTGCTTAACCAGTATCGCGGCGAGCCAACGGCCACGTGGCGTTACACCACGGCGCTGCTTGAATTCCGCCAAGGTGGCGCAACCGCTAAAGCCAACAAGTCACTTCAGGCGGCGCTCCGGTATAACCCCCACGTGTCCCCTTATCTGACGGGGCAGAAACGCATCCCGAATCGTCTGCCGGATCACGTTGGCTTTGGTGATGAGAGTGAGGCAGTCGCTTCCCGTCGATGCTTGCCAGTCCTTCTGCGCCCAGTCGCGTAGAGACCACGGGAATGCCGGCGGCAAAGGCCTCCAGTAGTTTCACGCGAACGCCGGACCCGCTGAGGATCGGACAAACGAAGACCGAGTATCGCTCCAGTGGCCCGCGGATGTCGTCTACATAACCCGCCAGCTCGATGTTCTCCACGCTCGAAAAGGCGTGTCGAGGCGGCAGTTCGCTGCCGACAACCACGAGCCGGCAGTCCGGACGCTGCTTGCGGACCCGCGGAAACACATTCTCGATGAACCAGTCCAATGCCGTCCGATTCGGTAGGTGCCGGAAGTTCCCCAGAAAAAGCATCGTTGCCGGTTCGCGCCCGTCCGGCCTGAAGTGATATCGGAAGGTGTCGATCCCCGCGCGGAGGCCGTCTTGGATCCGGCCGTCGAGGTCCGGCGCGAAGGACAGCAGGTAGTCCCGGTTTGCGGCGCTGCACGTCTGAATCCGGTCCATCCGCTCTAGGATGCTCGTCTCGTAGCGGAGCGCCCGCAGGTACTCCACCGCCGCCTTGAGCTTTCCCCCGGCGCCGAAAGCCTGCTTCCAGCCTCGGCCGATCGACTGAAAGTAAATGTCGTGCTCAAACAGCACGTTTACAACCCGGCGGTAGTCGCCCGCAT
This sequence comes from Bryobacterales bacterium, assembly GCA_016880505.1. GTDB lineage: Bacteria > Acidobacteriota > Terriglobia > Bryobacterales > Bryobacteraceae > JAEHDI01. Next base: position 950 of record JAEHDI010000359.1, read on the forward strand.
ACTGGCCCATCGGCGTGTATTCGAGCTGGACGACGTCGATTTCCTGCATGTGGATCTGCCGGTGGATCAGCCACTCCAGATCGCTGTTGGCAAACTCGCGGACGGCGTGCGGCAGGATCGATCCGGCTCCGTTGCCCGTGACTGTCTTCTTCACCAGGAACTCCGCCGATGCGCACAGCCCGCGTAGGCAATCATGCGCCTCCAGCTCGTGTGGGTAATGCAGTAGCACAACGAGATGCACTTCACAGTGCCGGACGAGTTCCTGCACCGTCTGGTACATGAACACGCCGCCGCCGTGAACCGGCGGAACGATCGGATACGGAGAGACGAAGAGCACGCGGAGCCTGTCCGGCTCGGCGGGGACCATCGCGAAACGATCCCGAAAGTATCCGCCCAGCGGCCGGCGAAACGCCTCGGTGTCGTTAACCGCCGCCACGTCCCGCGCGTTCCAGCGCGACCGGACGGCCTGCGGAAGTTGCCGGCACGCGCGCCACAAGCCCTCTAGCGTCGCCCGTTCCGGCGATTTGCCGAAAACCACGCTCACGAGTGCGCCGGCGTAACAGTAGAAGAAATGCGACGCCAGGCGGGGCCACTCGTGGATGTTTTTCCAGCTCCAAAGTATAAAGTTCTTTTCGAGGACAAGCTCTATCTCTCGTGCGCTGTACCGCCGGCCAATCGTGCCCCGGTGTTCGTGATAGACAACGCTGCGCGGCTCGTACATCACCTTCCAGCCGCGCTTCCAAGCCATGTACCCGAGGTCCGTGTCCTCCAGATAGAACGGTTCGAGCAGACGGTCGAACCCGCCGAGCTCCAGAAACTTCCGCCGGTCGACCGCCATGGACCCGCCGCCCCCGTAAAAGCACGGGTAGAGCGTCTTCACGCCCTCGTCGATCCGGTGGCGGACCCGCAGCGCACCGCTCTGCCACCATCCCTGCGTCAGCCCGGTCTCTTCACGGGCCTTCTCCGGGTTCGTGAAGAAGATCTGGCAGGAGACGCTGAACACCTTCTCATCCGCAAAACCCTCCAGCAGTGGCCTCAGGAAATCCGGCTCCACGCGCATGTCGTTGTTCAGCAGCACGACGATATCGTTCGCCGCCGCCCTGACTCCAGCGTTACAGGCGCCGCCGAAGCCGAGGTTCCGCGGCACCTCGAGCACCCTTACACTTGGAAAACTCTCGCGCAAGCAAGCGGCGCTGCCATCTTCGGACGCGTTGTCCACCACGAGGATTTCGTTTTCAGGATTCGCTTCCAGGGCGGCGACGATAGAGGGGAGGTATTTCTCCAGCAGGTCGCGGCCGTTCCAGTTGGGAATTACCACCGAGGCGGCTTGCTTCGCCGGCACGGTTTCTGAGGGAAGCCGTCTGCGCGCCCGGACGAGCCAGACCAGATCGGCGGCCGCCAGCGCGGCGGCTGCGAGCAGAATCAACAGCGGTGAGATCAACAGCAGCGGCAACACCCGCAGCACGCGTGGGAAGACCGTCATCTCACTCTTTCGACAGCGGCGGCCCGATGCCGAATGCATTGCCGAGCTTTATCCACCGCGAGGCCCGGACCAGGGCAAGCTGGTACTCGACATCGCGGACCTGCTTCTGCAAGCCGAACGCCCATGTCGTCCGCTCATCGAGCGTCTTCTCCGTCTCGTGCAGAATGTCGACGCACTTCGCAAGCTCCTGCACCTTGTCGTTGAGCCGGCGTTCGGTCTCCATCGCCCATTCCGCGCGTTTCCGGTTCTCCTCCTCGAGTTCGCCGACCTTTGCTTCGTAGCCTCGCGCCATCTCGCCCAGTTCGCGATGAAGCCGCTCGATCGTCGCTCCCGCCTCTCGCAGTTCGGAGTTGAGTCGTTCCGCCCATTCGGCGCGTTCTTTGAGTTCCGTCTCCACGTCGAGCAGCATCTGGTCCTTGATCGCCATCTCCTTCTGAAGCTTGACGATATGCTGCTCGCGTTCCCGAAGGATGTTCGCCGCCTTCGGAAGGTAGATAAACGTCGGCGCGCCCGTTTGCGGAGACAGCGCGCAGACGGCCACGAAGAAATGCGAGTCCTCGGGTCCGCCTCCTCCACTCTCGACCCTCGCTTCCGCCGTGGAGAACGTCTTTACCGGTTGGAAGACGAAGCCCTCGACATGGTTCTGCACGAACATCGACACGTGCGCGAACACCTTGAGAAGCTCGTCGCGGAACTCTTCGAAGGCGAACTCGTGCTCGTGCCACGGATTCGGGCCGCTTTCTCCACGCGAATCCGTGTAGTACTGGCTGTTCGGCGTCGAGATGATCGCCTGCCCGCCCGGAGCGAGAACGCGGCGCACCTCGCTCAGAAACGTCGCCCAGTCCTTCATGTGCTCGATGACCTCGAACGATACCACCAGATCGAACGACCCTGTCGCGAGCGGCAAGGACGAGCAGGAACCCTCGAGGAATCTTAGGTTTGGAAGCGGATAGTGTGCGCGGGCGTAGGCGACGGCCTCGGCCGAATTGTCGACTCCGACCACTCTCGCGGCACACCGTGCCAGGTCCGCTGCTCCGTAGCCCGATCCACAGCCCGCGTCGAGCACCCGCTTGAGACGGGCCAGCCGGGACGCGAACGCGTAACGTGCGATGTGCTCATTCCAAAGATCTGTGTCTACCTGCCCTGGGATGACTCGCTCGCCCGTAAATTCAGCCAACTTTGGTCTCCGTTTCGCGGGCCTCGGAGTGCAACCGGCTGTTCAGCGTAACCCGGCACGGTATGCGCATGTAGCCATAAACCTGGCCGCCGCTGTGGCCCATTTGCAGCGTGACGGCGTTATCGATCCAGTCGCAGGTACGATAGCTCACGAGCGGTCCGTCGGCGATCGCCGGAGAGAACGAAAATGTTCCGGGATACAGCTCCGGGAAATCGACATGGAAATCGACGGTGTGAATGTCCCCCGGGC
>JAEHDI010000360.1 GCA_016880505.1 Bryobacterales bacterium
CAACGGGCTCGACCGCCCATAAGCGGCCGCAGCCCGCCATTTTGAGCACGGCGATCGTGAGAAGTCCGATCGGCCCCGCTCCGAACACGACTGCGCTCTCGCCCGGAGCGATGGCCGCGAACTTCATCGAGTGAAGAATGACGGCGAGCGGCTCGAACAGTGTGGCTTCGCGGAAGCCGAGTGTCGGTGGCAGGGGGAGCGCATTCGCCGCGGGAAGGTTGACGAATTCCCGGAAGAAGCCCGGTTCTCCCGGTGTGCTGAGAAAGCGGATGTTCTCGCAGACGTTGTGATGTCCGGTGATACAGAACTCGCAGTGGTAGCAGTAGTGCGCAGGTTCAAGCGCGGCACGGTCGCCGGGCGACCAACCGGTCACGCCGGGACCCGTTCTGACGATCTCTCCGGCCGGTTCGTGGCCGATCACCATCGGGTAGACGCACGGGGCGCCGGGGATGCCGCCCTCGGCGAAGTAGTGCAGATCCGAGCCGCAGATGCCGACCGAATCGACTCGCACCTGTACCTCGCCGGGACCTGGCTCCCGGATCGGCCCGTCGACCAACTGGAAGCAGTGAGATTCGGAGAGCTCAGCGATGCGCATAGATCCGTGTCCTTGCCCGTGTAGAGTCCAACCCTGCGTTCACTGGGCGAGCGAACTATTTCTTGAAGAGGTTGTCGAAGGCCGCCCGCGCCTCGTTGGGACCGCGGGGCGCGGAAGTGACCCCGGAGACCGGCGAAGCGCCCGTGGGCGTCACGTCCCGTGCGACAGTGACCCGAGGCTCGAACAGTTCACACTGGTTCGGCTGGTCCTTCACTGCGATGCGCTCAGGAATCGGTTTGACGCACTGGAAGCGCTTGGAGGGGTCGAAATGAGCACACTGCTTGCAGCAGTGCAGGGCGACATTGCACTTCGGGCAGTTGCCCTTGAAGTCGATGCCGGCTGGCAGCGTCACGGCACAGTTGTAACACCGTGAAGCGACAACGGTCTGCACGAGCCGCGGGAGCCGGGGGCCGGTCACATCAATTGGCAGCCGGGGTCCCTGTTGCCGTGGCTTCTCGTCTCTTCGCCCTACTTGGGACTTGTCGCGGTCATTGTCCATGTAGCCGCGTTGTGAGTATTTGCGATCACTATCCATGGCCGGATGCAGGCTCCTGGAAGTATTGGGTCTGGTGAGCTCGCTCCTGACGATCCGTCGGGGTGCTCCAGGACCTTATACAAAGGACCTCAGTGTGGAGCTTGTTCAAGAACCCCGCCCTCATCAGCGCAGGGTCATCAGAGGAAAGTCTGAAGCAAAGCCGGAAAACTCGCTCGGGCGGGTTCCCAGCCAAAGCCTCAAATCTATGTGTACCACAACCGGGTAACAGAGTCTAGTGTTCCTTTTTGACCCGTGGGCCATCGTGCCGTCCTAAAGAGCGATACTAGGGGTGGAATGGCGACTCTCGCGGAGGATCTCGAGAGAAGCGTCCGAGAGGGCATCCTCTGGACGCCGCTGGAGGGGAAACGCATCCGCTGCGTGGCGTGCGGGCACCGTTGCCCGATTCCCGAAGGGCAACCCGGCGTCTGCAAGGTGCGATTCAACCAGGGAGGCAAGCTCTACGTTCCGTGGGGCTACGTCACCAGCGTGCAGTGCGACCCGATTGAGAAGAAGCCGTTTAACCACGTGCTGCCCGGCGCGCTGGCATTCAGTTTCGGCATGCTGGGCTGCGATCTGCACTGCTCCTACTGCCAGAACTGGGTGACCTCCCAGGCGCTGCGTGACCCCCGCGCGGCGGCCCCGCTTCGCCGTGTAACGCCGGAGGAACTCGTGCAAGCTGCCCTGGCTGTCGGAGCCGCTGCGGTGGTGAGCACGTACAACGAACCGTTGATCACCGCCGAGTGGGCGGTCGCCGTGTTCCAGCAGGCGCGCAAGGCAGGTCTGCTGACGGGCTTCGTTTCCAACGGAAAAGCGACGCCGGAGGTGCTGGAGTATCTGCGGCCGTGGACCGACCTGTACAAGGTGGACCTGAAAAGCTTCGACGACCGGCACTACCACGAACTCGGCGGCCGGCTCCAGCCGATTCTCGACAGTGTCCGCCTGATTCAACGGATGGGCTTCTGGCTCGAAGTGGTTACGCTCGTGGTGCCGGGGTTCAATGACTCCGACGACGAACTGCGGAGCATTGCGGAATTTCTCGCCGGGATCTCGCAGGACATCCCGTGGCACGTCACGGCATTCCACAAAGACTACAAGATGCTCGACCCGGACAATACGCCGGCGGAGACTCTGACCCGGGCGGCTTTGATCGGCCGGCAGGCGGGACTGCGGTACGTTTACGCCGGCAACCTTCCGGGATCGGTGGGCGATCTGGAAGACACTCGCTGCCCCGGTTGCGGTGAGTGTCTGGTGAGGCGGCGGGGGTACCGGATTCTCGACCATCGCGTAACGCCCGAAGGCCGCTGCCCCTCCTGCCAGACGGTGATCCCCGGCATCTGGGCGGAGCGTGTCACCGCAGACACGGCGTCTAACGCCTGACACCGGCCAGAGCCCATCGTCATCAAGTAACTCTCAATAAATCAAATAGTTACAGATTGGAACCACCCGTGCCAATTCGTCGTGTGAGCCGGAGGAAACGGCAATGCGGCGAATGGACAACAGACTCGTGAAGCTGGCGGCGGTGGCCCTGATGGCGGTGGCGGAGGGAGCAGCGCAGGAAGCGCAGAGCTCACGACGCAGAATCGTAATCAGCATCCCCGACCGCAAGCTGGCGCTCGTGGAAGACGGCCGTGTGGTGAAGATCTTCCGCACGGCCGTCGGCGCACCGAAGAGCCCCAGCCCCACCGGAACGTTCACCATCATGAACCGGATCCCGAATCCAACCTGGTACACACCGGGCAAGATCGTAGGGCCGGGTGCGGAGAATCCGCTCGGCACGCGGTGGCTGGGCCTGAGCCTGAAGGGCTTCGGAATTCACGGCACCAACATCCCGCGCTCGATCGGGCGCGCCAAATCGCACGGCTGCATCCGCATGAGGAATCGCGACGTCGAGGAACTGTTCGAGATGGTTCGAGCCGGCGACGTGGTCGAACTTCACGGCGAGCGTACCGAAGAGCTCGCTCGGATCTTCGATAGCGCCTCAGCTCCTGCCGAGTTTCGCCAGATCGCCGATGCACGGCCTCCGGCCCCTGAGAACTTCTGAAGGAGGATCAAACCATGCTGTTTCTCAAGTACCTGTTTCTGGCGGCGGGCGCCGGGCTGTTTGCGGCCGCGGCCACCATCGTTCTTTATGACCTCTACCGCGGCGTCGAACAGTGGCGGAGGAGGGATCCGGCAGAACGCGAACCAGGGGAACTTCCACAGATCCGCTGGCAGACTGCTGGGAAGCTGGCGGGGATCGCGTGCGTTCCTCTGCTGCTCGGGATAAGCATCGTGGTAGTGCCGAGCGGGAGCGCGGGCGTACGCGTGAGCCAGATATCCGGGACGCTGAGCGGCACCCTGTATCCGGGCGTGCACCTGGTGGTCCCATTAATGCAGAAAGTGGCGGTCTACGACATCCGCGACCGGATCTACACGACTTCGGTGGCGGTGGATGCAAAGACGAAGACCGAGGTGTTGAAAGTGCAGAGCAGGGAGGGTCTGCCAGTCGGGCTGGCTATCGCCGTCCGATACCGGCTCGATCCGAAACGGCTCGACTACGTTCACTCGAACCTTCCGCAGCCTGTCGAACAGGAACTGGTGCCGCCGGTGGTCGCCGCGGCATTTCGGGAACTTGTGCCGAACTACATGGTGCGGGAGGTCTTCTCGTCGAAGCGCGAGGAGCTTCGCAGTCAGGCGGCCGAAACGATCAGGAAGAAGCTGGCCGCAGACGCGATCGTCGTGAAGGAGG
>JAEHDI010000361.1 GCA_016880505.1 Bryobacterales bacterium
CCCATAGGTTGTCCGGCAGCATTCCTCAAGACACCACTCCAGCAGGCCGCGAGGGCCGAGCCAGCCACAATAGTCAGAGCCAGGACGCCACCTACCAGGTCCGCTGTCCAAGGCCTTCTCATCAGTTCTGCCCGCGCAACCACCGCAAGATCAGTTTAGGAGAGCGGGCACCGAATCTCAAACCCCTCTACCGAACCGGTTCTCAATACATGGACGGTTCGATCGAGACAACCAGAATTAGCGCTTGACTGTGGTTGGAGGACAGGTATGATAGGTACGAACAATTTGAATTCCTTGTCGTGTGAGAGCAATGGAAACTTCTGAGACTCCACTGAGTGGTTCGCGACCGGCGACCCGAAGAGATGCTCTTCGCCGTTTCGGCATGCAGGCAGGAATGCTCGCCTTTAGCCTACCAGCACCCACAGGTCTGGCGTTTGCGGCTGGGGGAACAGCTGCTCCCAGTAACAGCAAAGTGAAAATCAAGACGGGCAAGGTTTGGACCATGAAAGGTCCAGTAGCCGGTGACACGCTCGGCACAACCCTTATTCATGAGCATGTGCTTTTCGGAATGATTCCGGATGATCTGCGTGCGGCGTCTGTGGAGTTCGCGGTGAAGTTGTTGAACGACGCGGCCCGCGTGGGGGTCGAGACCCTTGTCGATCTGTCGCCGAACCGCGACATTCAGCTTTACCAGGAAATTGCCAGCAAGGTTCCCGTCAGGATCATCGCTTCGACCGGCTCGTATGTGTACAGTCGAATGCCAAAGGCAATCCAGAATATGAACGAGGATCAGATGTACGAGCGAATGCTCCGGGAAGTGACGGAAGGCATTGACGGAACGCAGATCCGGGCTGGCATCATCAAGGTTGCCGCGGGCAAGACTCCGTTCACGGAGTGGGAACAATCAGCCTTCCGCGCAGCGGCAAAGGTCCAGAAGAAGACTCGCACGCCTATTGCAACACACGCGATTTTTGAGCCACGCGCACAGTTCGACTTGCTGGTGAAAACAGGCGCGGATCCCAAACGCTGCTTCTTCTCTCATATCGAGGCCGAATTCGGCTGGGCCGGGAGGCCGCTCGAACAGGAGGCCGAGTATCTGCTTTCTATTGCGAAAGAAGGCGGCTACCTGCTGTTCAACAATTTCGGATTCGAGTTCGATACGCCTTGGACGGACATGGTCTTCCTGCTCCGCCATCTTAGCGACAAAGGCTACGCAAACCGCATCCTCACGTCGGTCGACTGCAACTGGGAATGGAAGAAGGGCAAGGTCGTCTTCGAGGCCTCCGAGAAGCACCCTGAGACGGCAAAGCGGACCTATGCTTACATGATCACCGATGCAGTGCCGGCCATGCTGAAGGCCGGCTTCAGCGCGAAGGAGATCCAAACCTTCCTTGTGGATCACCCCCGCAGGTTCTTCAGCGGGGAGTAACGTCATGAACTTTGTGAGACGGAAAGCGAGGTAAGTGTGTTGAGGCAATCCTGTTTGACTGCTTTTGCAGCGTTTGCTGCGGCATCGTTCTTCTGGCCCGGGCGAGCGAACGCGCAAGCGCGGCCGGCGACCGAATGGTTCTATGCCGACGGCATCATCCAGCCGGATGGCATCGACCCGAATAAAACCATGAAGGGCGTATGGTCTCCGACCCGCGAATGGATCGTCCTGTTCAACCTCAGTTCGAAAGACACGACCGTCACGGCGAATTTCTACTTCGAGGACATCCCACCCCGGCCCACGACGAAAACGGTGCGTGCGCGCTCGAGCGTGAACTTCGCGGTGCAAAACATCCCGAATGTCGTTCCTCCGAACAAGCTGTACGGAGCGCGGTTTCAAAGCCCGGAACCCTTCCTGGTGCAGCCTACCCGCGGTGAGTACGAGCCATACAACCCGGTCACGCACGCGATGGCCTCGTTCGTTGCCTACCCCGGTCCGCTTGGCCAGAAGGAGACCAAGTGGGCTTATGCCGACGGACTCGTGATCAGCAGCGATCGGGTGCTCGAAGAGTGGGAATGGATCACCGTTCTCAACCCGGCTGCCGATCGCGATGCCCACGTGAAAATCACGTTCAACTGGCCGGGTGAGCAGAAGGTCCACACGTTCACGGTGCCGGCCGAACGGGTCAAGACTGTGGACCTGTTCAATCTCCCGATCATCCCAAAGAATAAGATCTTCGGGCCGATCATCGAAAGCGACGTCCCGGTGATAGTCCAGCAGGTTCGCCGCTGCTACGCACGAGGCATTCCCGTGATCACGTCCATGTGGGCGTGCCTGGCATATCCCATCGGAGACTTGAAGATCGAGTGACCAGAGCGGCGGCTGTTACTCTAGCATTGGTTCTCGCCAGTGGCGCGCTCTGTCAGATCGCATCCGAGGGTGATGTGTCTCTGTGGACCATCTACATCACCAACGACACCTGTCCCGAGTACACCTGGGGTCTGACCGAAGAGGAAACCCGCCGGGCTCTGGGAGAACTCGTCCGCGCACACCTGGACGAGATGGCGCGTACGGACAATGAATCCCCTGAGAACCGCTCCCGCTATAACATGGCGGCGGCGCAAGAAGCGCTCTGTTTCCTGGAACGCTATCCCGCGCGGAAGCACGAGTTGCTCCGGCGCGTTAAGGAAGGCAGGCTGTTCATAAGCCCCAACCTGAACAATTCACTTTGGGCCTTTCAGAGCGTCGAGAGCGCGATTCGCACGCTGTACCCGGGCCGGCGCCTGGAAAAAGAGTCGGGAGTTTCCTTCGACGCGGTGCATCATATCGAACTGCCCTCGCTGCCTTGGGGCGCGGCTTCGCTCTTCGCGGCTTCCGGAGTGCGGTGGTTGAATGTCCCTTTTCTCGACTACGACTCGACTTTCAAGGATCTGAAGAACCCTCCGCTTTTCATCCTGGAGGGGCCCGATGGCGGAACCATCCGGGTCGTGTTGGATGCGTGGGCGTCGCAGAAGTGGAACTACGCCCAAGGCTCCCGGCTGCTGCGTGCCGCGACACTCATCGAAAAGGAATGGTTGCCGCACTACCGCCGATTCGGCATGTCGTACCCGCTCCGGGCCACTCTGGCTAGCGGCACGCACAGCGACATTTCCCTGAAGAGCTCCGCCCAAGCGCGAGGCTTCACGGATGCGATCAGCGCCTACAACCGGCAGACCGGTGCAAAGCCCAAACTGGTGAACGCGACGCTTCCGCAGTTTTTCCGCGCTGTGGATGATTCGCAGTCTGACACGCCCTTTCTTGAAACGCTGCGCGGCTGTTTCGGACACTCGTGGGATCTCTGGCCCGTTAGCTTGGCAAAATATGCTGCGGATATGCGCGCAGGTGAGCGGGCGTTCCTCGCCGCGGAGACCCTGCTGGCAGTTGCAACCGGGATCACTGGCAGGCTCGCTGAGGCTACTCGCGCCGAGCGGGAACGGGCGGAATGGAACTGGACGATGCTTGCTGACCACGCCTGGAACGGGACTAATGATGCCAACAAAAAAGTCAATTCCGACCTACGCCGGAGGTGGAGTGAGGAACTCATCCGGTCGAGCCGTAGTCTGGCGCAACAGGGGTGGGCGGCCCTGCGGTTAACCGCCAGCGTCCGCGAGGTCACGGTGTTTAACAGTCTGAACGTGCCCCATGCGGACCTGGTGCGCGTTGAAACGCCAGCGGGTACCAACGCCGTCTATGCCGGCGCCGCGTCCCTTCCTGCACAACGTGTCGAGGAAGACAACCAATCCGTACTGTACTTCCTTTCCTCGCAAGTGCCTGGTTTCGGCTTTCAGACAGTGCGACTGGAGACGGGAGCCGCCACATCAACGGGCAGAAGCAGGCTGCGTGCCACGGCCACAGAAATGGAAGGTCCCTATTACCGTGTCAAGGTGGACACCAAGACCGGTGGCCTCTCCAGCCTGGTTTGGAAGCCGTCGGGGATAGAACTGATTGCGGGCCAGCCCGGCCGTTCGCTTGGTCAGACCATCTACTTCGACGGCCAGGAACATACGCTGACGGGCGTGCAGTCGCAAGTGGTAACAGTCGGACCGGTCCTGGCCCGACTGAGAATCACGGGAACCGCCGCGGGCATCCTGGTAACTTCGCTAGTCAGCATCTACTCCGACCTGGACCGGATAGATGTCGACGTGCGCGTCGTGAAGCCGGTGACGACGCAGCAACAGCGCCTGACACATCTATTTCCATTGGCGCGGGCGGGAGCAATCGATCGAATCGAGAC
>JAEHDI010000362.1 GCA_016880505.1 Bryobacterales bacterium
ACATCAACCGGGATGAACGTATCTCAGGGGTGGAGAGCTTCCTGCGGACAGACGGGCAGGGCAGACCGATCATCCCGTGCGGCTCATGCCGGGACTTTTTCCTGCACATCCGGCCGGGGATGGTGGACGAGGCGCAGGCGTTCCTTGCCTCCCGCCTGGAGGGGCAGGCGGAGGTGCGGAAAGTGGAGGATCTCCTCGCGGCAGGTTACTTCGGCCCGGTTATCTCGCCAGCCTTCCGCGGACGCGCCGGCGACCTGGTCATCCTGCCCTATCGCTATGGATCCGTCTGGTGGTACGAGAAGGACAAGTTCGAGCAGAAATATTACGGGCATCACGGCGGCCTGACTGCCCAGGAGATGGAAATACCCCTGGTGATGTTCGAATTCTAGAACAGCGCCAAAGTCCGGGCTTTCCCGGCTGACTTTTAGTGTAAAATTGGAAAGTCACTTTTCCCCCGCCGCGCTGCGGCGGTACCCTACCCCAAGAGAGGAGTTTCCCCCATGTACCACACCGTTATCATCGTTGGCAACCTTGGCCGCGACCCGGAGATGCGTTACACGCCCTCCGGTCAGGCTGTCACATCTTTTTCAGTTGCCACCAACCGTCAGTACACCAACAACAATGGCGAGACCGTCAAGGAGACCATCTGGTTCCGCATATCCGTCTGGGGCAAGATGGCTGAGACCTGCAACCAGTACCTGCGCAAAGGCTCGAAGGTGCTCGTTGAAGGGCGCCTGACACCCGATTCCAACACCGGCGGACCGCGCATCTGGACCGCGCAGGATGGATCGCCGCGCGCCTCCTTTGAGATCAACGCCCAGACCGTGCGCTTCCTGACCTCGCGCGGCGAGGCTGAGTCTGGCGGTATGGGTGCTGCAGCCCCGGCCGGGGAGGAATCGCCGGCGGGTGACGAAGACAATATCCCATAGAACGAGCGGGCTGCGAGCCGCGGCCAGAACGCGGCCCAGTCGTGGATCAGAAGGAGGGTGGCGTCCTGCAGCACGTGGTAGTAGAGATTCCCGAGCCCCGCGGCCGCCAGGATGGCGGCGAGCATGCGCAGGCGCGGGTGCTGGCGGAAGTAGCGGAGGTACGTCGGGAAGAAGAAGAAATCGACGAGCATCTCCTTGAAGTAGTAGTAGTAGCGGTTCCAGAACTCGAGAATCGACGGGGCCAGGAGCGGCTTGTAGGTGTTGCGGAAGACGTTGAAGCCGAAGAGGCGCAGGATGCCCACGATCCGGTGTCCCCGCACCGCCAGCTTGAGCACGTCCCAGAAGAACGCCGCATACAGAGATGCCCACGCGGCGGCCCACGGCGCCGCTCCGCCGAGCGGCAGCAGCTGCTCGACTCGCTGCACCCCGAGCCCGTGCTCGCTCAGCACACCTCGCGGTTCGGCGTACACGAGCCCCGCCATCAGGCTTTGCGCATGATGGTAGATCCAGAACAGCACGAGCAGCTTGATCCCGGCCAGCTGTGAGCGCGCCAGGGCCTCCTCGGTCCTCGCCTCGTGGCGCGCGAGGTAATCGATTCCTTTGCCGAAGGGCACGTTGG
>JAEHDI010000363.1 GCA_016880505.1 Bryobacterales bacterium
GCCGTTACAGTAATTTCGCCCGGTCCGATATAATTCAAGTTATGGCGACCCTCGTGGGGCTGGGAACCACCTCTATGCTCGATCCAGCGGCGCTTCAAGAGAAGGAGCGCAAGCTGTTCGGGATTCTCAAGAGTCTCGGCAAGGTGATTGTCGCGTACTCGGGCGGCACGGACTCGGCGTATCTGGCCTGGGCCGCCGGGCTGGCGCTCGGGGAGAACGCTGCCGCGATCACGGCGGACTCCGCGTCGATTCCCGAATCGCACAAGCGCGACGCCGAGGAACTCGCCCGCCAGTTCGGATTCCGTCACGAGTACATTGACACGCGCGAGTTCGACAATCCGGACTACGTGGCCAACAACCCGGACCGCTGCTTCCACTGCAAAGACGAGTTGTTCAGCCGCCTCGAAGAGGTTGGGAAGCAGCGTGGCGTTGAGCACATCATCTACGGTGTCAATGTGGACGACCTCGGCGACTACCGCCCGGGACAAAACGCCGCGAAGAAACATGAGGTGACGGCGCCCCTGGTGGAAGCAGGTCTCTCGAAAGCGGAGATCCGGGAGCTGTCCCGTCTGGCGGGCCTGCCCACGTGGAACCGTCCCGCGTCAGCTTGCCTGAGCTCACGCATCCCGTACGGCACACCCGTGACCATCGAGAACGTCAAGACGGTCGAGAAAGGCGAGGAGCAGATCCGCGCGCTGGGCTTCCGGCAATTCCGCGTGCGCTTCCACGGTGAGTTGGTGCGTCTGGAAATCGCCAAAGACGAGATAGAGAAGGCTCTGTCGCCCGAGATGGCCGGCCGTTTCGTCGAGATATTCAAGCCGCTGGGCTTCCACTACGTGACTCTGGACCTGGAAGGCTACCGCCAAGGCTCTCTTAACGAGACACTCGGCCTGAAGAAGCAGGCAGGGTCGTAGCTCACCCACCGGCACAAATCACGGAACGAGACGACGCAGCGTGAGGAAGGTAAGCTGCTTCTGCGCCTCCGTTGTCGCCAGTGGCGAGTAGTAATACCGCAGCTCGACGCGCACCTGCGCCTTGACTCCGGAAGGGACTGGGAACGAAAACGTCTCGGTGCGCGTTTCGTCCGGGGCCAGCCGGGTGTCGGAGACGACGCGGGCGCCGCTCATGAAAGCCAACGGCTCCAGGTCGACTGTTTTACCCTGCTGGTCCGCCACGGTCCGCGCGTAGCGGCGCTCTTCCTGAAAGTGCTTGCCGTCATAGGAGTCGGCACGCACGTCGAGCAAAAGCTGGCGCATCGGTGAGCCTGTCGGCACGTAATGACCCGCCGCGACATTGGACACAACCACCGTTAGTTTGAGACTGTCTCCTTCCCGAGACGTTGAAAGCCGGGCCTTGATGGTACTGTTCAACTGCTCCAGCGAGTGGCTGCCCGGCATCTGATGCAGGTTGACCTTGGCGGTGGCCGACTTGTGGATCTTCGGATCGACGACATCCCCCTTGACCCGATACATGTGGCACGATTGACAGTGTTTTTCCGACTTCGCGTAGCGGCTATTTTTCCACTCCGAGTACGTGGTCAGTACCGGGAAGCCCTGCGAATTCCGATACTCGTGACAGGGAGCGCACGCCGCGGAGGTTAAATGGACCGGCGAGAAGACCGTTCCATGGACCGGCGCTTCCGCGTCCTTGATGGGCCCGCTCTTCACCAGCGAGAACTCCACCTTCGCCTTGGGGTTCTTCCCTGAGAACGATACGTCGCGAAGGGAATGACAGTAGTCGCAGGTTATGCCCTCCCAGCTCACTTTCTGCCGCAGTGACGTGTCATTGGTCAGGACCGCGATCGGCGAGTGGCACTCCAGGCATACCGTTCGCGCCGAAGGTCCGAACCGGCTCTCCGTCAGCTCCAGCCCATCCTGAAACAAGGGGCTTTCCATCGCCTTGGCATGGACGGAGGTTTTCCATGCGTCCACGATGGCCCGGTGGCACCGGCCGCAGAATTCCGCGCTGCTGAGCGGCCTGAGATCGGCAGCCGAAGTGGCGCCCGCGGTAAGAAAGACACAGACAACGGAAGCCAGCCGCATACGTCACAGTCCTCCCTGGCGCGACGGTCTCTCGATGCGCCGGATGGCCAGCCAGAGGCCGGCCATGGTGATCACGATCGTGATCAGAGAAATCCCAAGCCCGACACGGCGCCGGTTCCCCTCGGCCAGTGCGTCCACGCCGGAGCGGTACGTTGCCTCCGCCACCTTGAGGCCCTGGCTGACAGGCTCGTTGACCGCCGCCGGATCGAAGGCGTGGACGGCGACGCGCGCCTTCACCAGCGCCTCCCGTCCTTCCTGCTGCTGCAATTGTGCCTCGGACACCTCCAGTCCCAAACTGGCGGCCCGTTGCAGCGCTTCGTCGGAGCGGCGCAGAGCGCCGGCGAGACGCTCGATCGATTTCGCCATATCGGCTGCCGCGGCGCCACCCGCGGAGGCAGGCTCATGACACTGGGTGCAGACGGATTTGTCACCGGCGAGTAACTTGTCCGACGCGGGGAGCACGGCGTGGTTACTGTGGCAGACGACGCACCCCGCCACGCCCATCGACTGGAACACCGGCTGGTGGGGGCTCTTGCTATAGAGGTTTTCCATCAGCACGTGGCAGGTTCCGCAAACTGCCGCCACGGAGTTCACGCCGGGCGGCGTGGCGCCGTGATTGCCGTGGCAGGAAGCGCAACTCGGCGCCGAAAGGTCTCCGCGCTGTTCGAGAGCGTTCCAATGCACGCTTTTCCTGTACTCGTCGAACTGACTAGTTGGAATCTGGTACTTCGCCATGTGCGTCTTGTCGGCGTGACAATGCGCGCAGG
This sequence comes from Bryobacterales bacterium, assembly GCA_016880505.1. GTDB lineage: Bacteria > Acidobacteriota > Terriglobia > Bryobacterales > Bryobacteraceae > JAEHDI01. The sequence continues at coordinate 2,810 of JAEHDI010000363.1, forward strand.
TCTGCGGGAGCCGTAACGGGTGAACGGGCGACAGGGGGTTTCTCACTTCGCGGATATCGTGCACGCTATGGCAATCGACGCAATTGGCGGCGGCCGCGTCGCCCGCGGCAATCCGTTTGCCGTGAACGCTCGTCAGGTATTGAGCGTACTGATCGATTCGCTGTTTTGGGTTGTACTTGTGCATCAGTGCCGCGTCGCTGTGACAGCGTGCGCAGAGCTTCGGTACGGCGGTACGCGGGATCTTTCCGATGAATCCGCGTGCGCGGCTCATCGATGCCTCCGGGTCGTCTGCGGTGCGATCGCCGCCATGGCAGTCGGTGCAATGGAAGCCCCGCTGCCGGTGGATGCTGTCACTGAACAGGGTGGCCGGTTTCTGTAGGTTACCGTCGAGGGAGGAGTGACACTCTACGCACGAGTCCTTCGCGGCGCCGGCCAGGCCAGCAAAGAGGGAAAGGCACCAGCATATTCGCAGACTCAGTTTCATCGCCAGTACCCCAAGGCAGAAAAGGTCGCAAGGTAGGCAATTAACGCCACCCCGGCGCCGGTCACGAGTTTCGTCCGCTCCATCCCCTCGCGATTTGTAGCCCAGAACGGAAGTGCCACCCAGAAGACGGCCAGCAGCCCAAATCCGATTAATCCAAGGAGCTCACCTTCGATAATCCAGATGTGACTTGGCAGAAGCTTGAGCGTGTAAAACGGCGCGAGGAAGTACCACTCCGGCCGGATTCCCGCTGGAGCGGCCGCGAAAGGATCCGCCTTCGAGCCGAGCTCCCACGGGAAGATGGCGGCCAGCGAGCCGAGCACCGCCAGAGCCGCATACCAGGCCATCAACTCACGCAGGAAAAAGTTCGGAAAGAACTGCATCTGAGGGATCCGGTCGCCGCGGCGTCGGTATTCCTCTTCGGTCTTCGGCGGCGAACTGATGCCGAACTTCTGGACGAGCAGCAGGTGGAGCATGAGCACCAACGTCGTCACTCCGGGAAGAACAGCGACGTGGAACCCGAAGAACCGGGTGAGAGTGGCTCCGCCCACATCGTCGCCGCCGCGGAGAAACCGGGCCAGAGGCGGGCCAATGACCGGGACGCTTGCCGCCATGTCGGTCCCCACCTTCGTGGCGAAGTAGGAGATGGTGTTCCAGGGGAGCAGATAGCCACTGAATCCGAACCCGAGCGAGAGTCCCAGCAGCGTGATGCCGCTCAGCCACGTTACCTCGCGCGGCCTCCGGTACGACCGCAGGAACACGACGCTGAACATGTGTATGAACGCCGCCAGAATCATCAGGTTGGCCGACCAACTGTGAATCGACCGCACCAGCCAGCCGAACTGGACCCGCGTCACGATAAACTGCACGCTTTCGTAGGCTTCCGAAGTCGTGGGCCGGTAGTAGAGAAGAAGTAAAATGCCGGTAAGGACCTGGATGACGAAAAGGAACAACGTGATACCGCCGAAGTAGTACCACATGGTCGCCGAATGCACCGGCACGGTCTTGTGCGCGATGAATTCCCTGACGCCACCCAGCCCCAGGCGTTCCTCGAACCACCCTGCGGCGCGCTTTGTTTTGTCGCTGAAGGTCACCGGTATGAGTCCTCCTGTCAGGTTCGCGAGATCACTACTTCTTCGCCGCGGATGTGGACAGTGTACTCATCCAGGGGTCTGGGAGGCAGTCCAGAAACAACCTGCCCATTCAGGTTGTAGAACCCGTTGTGGCATGCGCACCAAATCTGGTGGCTCGATTGCTGAAACTGAACCGTGCAATTCAGGTGCGTGCAGATCGCGGAGAAGGCCTTCCACTCTGTATCGCTGACCCGAATCAGAAGGACCGGGCGGCTTCCGAATTTTACGATCTTGCCGCTGTTCGGCTTGAGGTCCTGTACCTTTCCGGCGGATGCCTCATTCACCGCCGCCTCCGGGATCGGGGGCGGGTTCATGAAACGAATGGCCGGGTACAGGAAGGAAAGAATGGAGGCGGTGAACCCGCCACCAAGCAACCAACCGACAATACTGCGTCGTTCCGGATGCATAGATGCAAAACAGTATGTCAAGTGAAGTCGAAATGTCAAGGGAAAAGAAAGTTAAAGATGAAAAGATATTAGTATCCTAATAACTACCATGGACGGCGGCGCTGGAGCTTTCGTTTAAGGAACGGCGGGAGCCAGGGCTCCAGCTCGAGCTGCTCAGCCGGAGTCAGGTGCTTGAAACCACGGATCGTTCCCTTGCAGCGAGGTGAGCCGCAGCGGCAATGGAACGGGGAGTGGAGTTCATAGTCCGTCGTCAGGTAGTTGCAGGTGATCTCGGCGCCGGCGGGAATGGCCTTCACGGCGCGGAGGCAGACGGCGTCCCAATCCACATACGCGCTGGCCTCACAACTGTGGTTCAGGAAAGCGTTGGAATCCTCGGTGCCTTCGATGTGCTTGTCGTCGTCGATCTGGATGGACAGGCGGGTCGGATGGTCGATAATCGGACCGTCGTACTTGATCAGGATTTCATCGGGCTCCACGCCATGCGCCACAAACAAACCACGCTGGCCGTCCAGACGTTGTGCAACGATGACTTTCGATGAGAGTGCCACGTGGGCGGGACTCCCGGCGTTAGGAGGCCTCCAGGGTCTGCGGATCCCACTTGCAGACGCGCTCTTCGAAGTAGCTGACATTCGATAGCAGCGCCGGCCCAGCAGCGCGGAAGCCGAAAAGCGTGTCCTCAACGACGGGTTTGCGGCTGCGGACGGAGGACCAGAACACCTTGTGGTGCTCGAGGTGCGCGTTGTAGCCGGGCGGTGGAGCGTAGGTCAGTTCCTGGTCGGGGCTGAGGCTCTCCGCGGTCAGAGGCTTCGGCGGATACTTCTTCCGGTACTCTTTCAGAAAATCTTCCTGGATGGCTTTCGGGAAGGTGCCAATGGTGTGACCAGGTTCGCTCTCCGGCTGTGTCTTAGAAACGACAACGGATGAGCCCGCGGTGATCGTCCCTTCGCTTCCGACGAAGCGGAACCCGAAACGCTCGTCTGGCAGGCCGCACTTGAAGTTGACCCGAAGCGCCAGGTTGAACGCCGGATGCCTCTCGCCCGCGGGGTAATCGAGGAGGGCGAGCATGACGTCCGGTACGTCGCGGCCGTCCTTCCAGTACCGCAGACCGCCGGTGGCGAAGACGCGGTTCGGCCCCATCGAGCCGGTGGCAACGTGCAGGCCGCTGAGCAGATGCACGAACAGGTCGCCGGCGACGGCTGTTCCGTAGTCACGGTAGTTGCGCCAGCGGAAGAGACGGATCGGTTCGAAGGGATGCTTCGGAGCGTTGCCTAGGAACCTGTCCCAGTCAATATTCTCCGGCGACGCATCGGGCGGAATCGAATACTGCCACGCGCCGATCGCCGTGTTGCGGTCGAGCCATGCCTCGACCATGTTCAATTCGCCGATGACACCCGCCTGAATCAGCTCTCTCGTTTTCGCATAGATGATCGAGCTGACATATTGGCTTCCGACCTGGAGAATGCGCCCGCTCTTTTTCTCCGCCTCGATGAGCGGCCGTCCGTCCTCGACCTTCTGGACCATCGGCTTCTGGAGGTAGACGTCCTTGCCCGCGTTCAGCGCATCGATGGCAATCTGCGCGTGCCAGTGGTCGGGCGTGGCGATGATGACCGCGTCGACGTCTTTGCGGGAGAGGATTTCGCGGTGGTCGCGTGTGGTGAACAGATTGTTGCCGAAGACCTCCCGGGCTCGGGTGAGACGACCATCATAGACATCGCAAACGGCCACCAACTCGTTGCCGGGAATGGAGAGCGCGGTACGCGTGTCTCCGGAGCCCATCCCGCCGATGCCGATTGTGGCGAAGCGAATCTTGTCGTTCGGAGAGACCTGGTCTCCCTGTCCGGCGGCCGCCCGCTCGACCGCCACGCCGGCGGCGGCCCCCTGAAGAAACTGTCTTCGTGTCGCGCGCATACGAATGGATTGATTCCTTTCTACATTCACTCTATCGTACCGGCGCAAGCGTTCGGCGTAGAATGCCACAGTGAGCTTGCTGAGACGTTCTGAGTGGGTGCTGGTAGCGTATTTCGCGTATGCGACGGTTTTGGCGCATCTGCTGCCGGTGCCGGGGGGAGTGGCAAAGGTGACGCTGCTGGTGAATGTGGCGGTCGTCGCCGGCCTGTTCCTGCTGGCCTGGGTGGATTCTCTTCGGCGCCGTTTCCTCGGAACGGTGCGAGACTGGTTTCCTCCGCCGCTGCTGCTGCTGGCCTACCGTGAGATGGGCTGGTTCGCACCGGCGACGCACAGTTTCCGGCTGGAGCGGGAGTGGGTACTCTGGGACCGGTGGTTTCTAAACGATCTGGGAGCGCGGGCCGTGATCGAGTCGCTGGGCCCGGTGCTGCCGTCTGTTCTGGAAATATCCTACTCGCTGGTTTACGCAATCCCGTACTTCTCACTGGCGCTGCTGACGGCAACCGGCCGGCGCGATCGGATTGACCGGTTTCTGTTCCCGTTCGCGCTGGCAGTCCTGTCTGCGTATGCACTGTTCCCGTACTTTCCATCCGAGCCGCCCCGCACCGTTTTTCCGGGTGACAATCTGCCCACGTGGAACACCGTGTTTCGACGGTTCAACCTGGGGCTTTTGGGAGGTTACGGAATTCACACCAGCGTGTTCCCCAGCGCACATGTGTCGGGGGCCTTTTCAGCGGCGCTGGCGATGAGGCGGGTCTTGCCGGAGAAGCCGTGGGCCGGACGGTTTCTGCTCGTTCTCGCCGCCTCGATCGCGACGGCAACAGTGTACGGCCGCTACCACTACCTTGTGGACGCACTCGCAGGGCTCGGGATCGCTTTGGTGGCGATACTGACGGCTACTTCTCGCCGGTCGAAGCCTTAGCTGGGGCGGACTCCGTCTTCGGGGCGCTCTTGGACGAGTCTTTTCCGTCCTTACCCGCGGAGGCGCTCTTGTCCGAAGATCCGCGGGCATAGTCGGTGACGTACCAGCCCGATCCCTTGAACTGAAGGGCTGAGGGAGACACGAGACGCTCGACCGTGCCGCCACACTTCTTGTGCACCGTCAGGGGCGTATCGGAGAGCTTCTGAATCACTTCAAACACGTCGCCGCATTCGGTACATCGGTATTCATACAGAGGCATAGTGCAAACAGACCCTTCTAACTACTGCCGGGCGGAAGCGGCTCCGCGCACGAGAGCTTGCTGAGGTTTGCCCTGAGTGAGGACTTCAATCGCCTTCCTCAGAAGCATGTCCTCTTGCGGTTTCTGCTGCTCCGGAGCGGGCTCCGGACGTTCCACGGTTTCCTCATCCTCGATCTCGGTAAACGGCTCAGACTCGACGAAAGGAACCGACGGCACGACGCCCGTGTCCTGAATTGCTTTGCCCTGCGGAGTGTAATATTTCGCTACGGAAAGGATGATAGCCGACCCATCCTCCATGCTGATGGCGCGGCGGACGGAGGCATCGCCGAAGCTGCGCTCGCCGACCACTTCGGCACGCTTGTTTTCGATGAGAGCACTGGCGGCAAGTTCCGCTCCGTCGGCCGTTCCGCGGTTTGTGGTCACGACCAGCGGCAGACGCGTGAGCGCCTTCTCGCTCTTGGCGTCGAAGTTCTGCCGGGGGACTCGCTGACCTTCCAGGTAGGCCATGAGGCCCTTCTCGAGGAACAAGTTGGCCAGGGCGAGGCCTTCCTCCGCAGTGCCCACGGCGCACTGACGAAGATCAAGAACCAATCCCTTCGCGCCTTGCTGCTGAAGAGTGCGTATCGCGGCCGCCACCTCGGCAGTTTTGCCGGTCACCAGCGTCTCCGGACGGACGTAGCCGACCTGATCGGCGAGCATGCGCGAAGTCACCGGCGGTACCGAGACCAGCGCACGAGTCAACGTGATCTTCTGCGGCTCCGGACTCCGCATTCGGAGAATCGAAATCTCGATATCGGTGGCAGGTTCGCCGTGCAGGAGCAACTCGGCATAGGCCAGCGGCATGTCCCTTGTCGCGACGCCATTGATGCTCTCAATCAGGTCCCCGGTCGTGAGCCCCGCCTTGGCCCCCGGCGAGTCGGGAAGCGTGCTGACGACGCCGACGTAGCCGTAACGCTTGGAGAGGACCAATCCGACGTCACCCTTCTTCGCGTCCGAGTTCTTCAGATACTGTTTGTATTGCTCGGCGTTGAGATAGCTGGCGAATGGGTCGATCGATTCAAGCAGGCCATTCATCGCGCCGAGGGTGACGCTCTTGAGGTCGGGTTCTTCGACATAGTCGCTCTTGATCTTGGAGAGAACCTCCATGTAGACCGACATCTGGCGGTAAGCGGGTACGTCGCTGGGAGCACTCTTGCCGACGAGCGCGCCGACGAGAAGCAGGACTACCAGACACGCCGAAAAGCTCACGAACGCAAACTTGAAGCGGCTGTTCATAGGTTTCGAAGTCTCGGGAAGAACGCCTGCCTCCCCCGACCCTGATGCCACCGGGTCAGCCCACGCGTAATTCCTAGAGGGCAGCTACGCCCAGTATAGCAAAGCCTAAGTGATTCTGGACGAACCCGTTAGTGGACCGCCGGCTCGGCTGCGAGCCTCTTGTGGCGGCGGATGACCTTCTCGACGAAGCGCTGGGTCTCGGGATATGGAGGGATGCCGTTATGGCGGTCTACGGCGCCAGGGCCGGCGTTGTAGCCGGCAAGGGCCTTGCGCACCTGGTAGTCGTCGTTCTGATACTTGACCAGGAGGTCACGGAGATACCGGACACCGGCGTCGATGTTCTGCCCGACATCCGAAGGATCGGCCTGAAGCTCCCTGGCTGTAGCCGGCATCAACTGCATGACGCCCACCGCACCTTTCGGAGACACTGCCTGCTGCCGGTAAGACGACTCGGTGGCGGCTACGCTGTGGACGAACTCAGGCGGCAGTCCGTGCCGGAGGGCGGCTTGTGTGACCAACTCCTTCGGCGAAGGGCTCTCCTTCGGGGCTGCGGAGAAGGGCGGCGAGGGCGGGGGGACGGCGTCCTCCGGTTCGAACGCTAACACCTGCGAGACGGGCAACTCGGTAACTCCCTGACCGGTATAGAGTCGCACCCGGTCGCCGGCGGTTTCGTGGCGTTCGACATAGAGGCGAAAGCCGGTCGAAAGTGTGGCATACTCTCCCGCGAGGGCAGGAATAGCGATCGAGGCCCAGATCAGCAAGCGGCGAAGGTACACAACACCCATCAAACTATCATGACGCAATTCAAGTGCTGGACGTTTAGGGCAAGAAGAAACGGAATCGTTGTCACTTTGCTGGCGTGCACGATTCTCGCGGGGTGCCAGCGGCGCGAAACGGCGCCGGCGGCCATTGTGCACTGGAACCGTAATCCGTTGACACCAAGCGCGATGGCGCCGCTGCCGCTGGGCTCCGTCAAGCCGCAAGGATGGCTGCGGCAGCAGCTCCAGATCCAGGCTAACGGACTGAGCGGGCACCTCGACGAGTTCTGGCCCGATCTCGGCCCGAACAGCGGTTGGCTCGGCGGCTCCGGCGAGAGTTGGGAACGGGGCCCTTATTTTCTGGACGGTCTGGTTCCGCTTGCGTACCTGCTCGAGGACCAGAGGCTGATCGCAAAAGCTAAGAAGTGGGTCGACTGGACCTTGGAGAGTCAGCGTGAGACCGGCGCGATCGGTCCCGATCCCCGAAAGGGAAAGTACGCGCGCGAGTGGCAGGCGACGGACTGGTGGCCGAACATGGTGATGCTGAAGGTGCTCACGCAGTACCAGGAGGCCACGGGCGACCCGCGGGTAATCCCGCTCATGCAGAAGTACCTCCGGTATCACCTGGAACATGCTACGGAGAGACCGCTGGTTCAGTGGGCGTCGTACCGGTGGGCGGAAGAGATTCTCAGCATCGTCTGGTTGTACAACCGCACTGGCGACAAGGAACTGCTGGAGCTTGCGCGCGCGCTCCAACCCCAGGCGTTCGACTGGAAGGCGCACTTCGCCGACTTTCGGTATCCAGCCAAGGTAACCAAAGAACAGATCAGCCTCAAGACACACGTTGTGAACAACGCGATGGCGCTGAAGACCCAGGCGGTCTGGTGGCAGATTTCGGGCGACGAGACCGACCGGAACGCGATCTACAGTCTGCTCGA
>JAEHDI010000364.1 GCA_016880505.1 Bryobacterales bacterium
AAGTGCGCTGCTTCTTCTTCCGGCATGCGCGCCAGCAGCGGCAACACGGAGAGAAGACTGTCGGGAAGTTCATCGCGGTCGGGCATCTCGTGCCGCCGCATTTCCTGGCGCAGCTTCACAAGGAACTCGCCGCGCGCGTAATCTTCTCCAAAGAGGTGCCAGCCGATTTCCAGAGATGCGTCCGGATTCAAGTCGAATGTTTGAACGTACAGTTCTTCCATCTCCTGGAGGCTGCGGGCGGAGACGGCGTTCGCGAATTTCCCGAGCAGATTCGCAACTCGCTCGTCCGTCCGCGGAAGGGTCTCCATCACCTCCGTGAGCCGTTGCTGATGGCCCGCGGCCGGGTACTCGAGGAGCTCCGCTATAAGGCCGGCGACAGGGGCTACCGATGTCATCACAACCCCCTCGTCGGGCCGGTGAGGAACCCGAAGCCAGCGCTCTGCTGATGCTCACGCGGGTCGGCCATCATCTCGATGGCCTCCTCGCGATGCATGGGCGGAATGACGAAACGGTCTTCGAACGTGCAGAGGGACGTCAGCCGGTAAATGGCCTCAGCTTCCTCTTTCGAGCAGTCTGCTTCGCGCAGCATGCGCTCAGACACCACATCCTCCACGTCGCCCACGGTCACGGCGCGCCGGTACCAGCGGACGGCTTTCTGCTTGCGCAGAGCGTAACGGACCATCCCCTCGTGGCCGGCGCCGAACAAGTTGGCGAGGAACTTCATGGGAACGCGCGCGTCATCGATGTCGTGGAACAGGTCGTCACTCACGTTCTTCACGGCGCCGTCCTCGCGACTCGACATCACCGGAGCCATGGGCGGAACGTAGAACAACATCGGCAGGGTCCGGAATTCAATGTGCGGCGGCAATGCGATCTTCCAGACTTTGACGAACTGATAGACAGGCGATTTCTGCGCCGACTCGATGACGGAGTCGTGAATGCCGTTGGCGCGAGCGGCCGCAATCACCTCGGGATCGTTCGGGTCGAGGATCAGCGACCGCTGCGCCTCCACCAATTCCTCGGGCGACCGTGTGGCCACCTCCTCAATCCGGCTTGCATCGTAAAGGACCACGCCCAGGTAGCGGATGCGGCCGACGCAGGAGTGGAAGCAGGCCGGCGCCTGCCCCGTTTCGAGACGCGGATAGCAGAGGATGCACTTCTCGGATTTCCCGGTGGACCAGTTAAAGAACGTCTTTTTATAAGGACAGGCCGAGATGCAGCTGCGCCAGGCACGGCAACGGTTCTGATCGAGCAGCACGATGCCGTCCTCGCCCCGTTTGTAAAGCGCACCCGAGGGACACGACGCGACACACGAAGGATTCAGGCAATGGTTGCAGATGCGCGGAAAGTAGAAGAACACCAGCCGCTCGACAGCGAACAACTGTTCCTTCTGCTGCTCGGTCAACCCGGCGAGGTTTGAATCGTGCTCCGCGTAAACCGGGGACCCACCCAAGTCGTCATCCCAGTTCGGACCGGCTTTGACATTGATTAACTCGCCAGTGACTGCGGAGATCGGAACAGCGACAGGTTGATCCGGACCTTCAGGCGCATTAAAGAGGTGCTGGTAATCGTAGGTCCATGGCTCGTAGTAATCGTCCATGGTCGGCATGTTGGGATGATGGAAAATGTTGACAACGGTCTTTGACTTGCTCGTGGACTTCAGCCGGAGTTTGCCGTCCACGCACTCCCAGCCGCCCCGGTATTTCTCCTGGTCCTCCCAGGCGGTGGGGAATCCGGTGCCGGGCTTGGTCTCGACATTGTTCCACCACATGTACTCGGCGCCCTTGCGGTCCGTCCAAATGTTCTTGCAGGCGATGCTGCAGGTGTGGCAACCGATGCACTTGTCCAGGTGGAACACCATCGAAACTTGAGATCGCACGTTCATAGCAGGTTCTCCTCTACCACTTCAGGTCGGGCAGACGGCGCACGAGAATGTGAGTGTCACGGTTGCACCCGGTGGGGCCCCAGTAGTTGAAGTGGTACGTGAATTGACCGTAACCTCCGACCATAAGGTTCGGCTTGAGACGCACGCGAGTGAGGCTGTTATGGCCACCGGCGCGCCTGTAGTTCCTGAGGGGAGATTTCGGAACCGAGTACGTGCGTTCCGGCGAATGGTACTGGATGCAGATGCCTCGCGGGATGCGGGCGCTGACGGCCGCGCGTGTCACAACCACGCCGTGATCGTTGTGGACCTCCACCCAGTCGTTGTCGACGATGCCGAGGTCCAAAGCGTCCCGGTCATTGATCCAGAACGGCTCGACGCCTCGCGACAGCGTGGTCATACGCTGGTTGTCGCCGTAGGTAGAATGAATGTGCCATTTGCCGTGCGGCGTCAGGTAATTCAGCATCAGCGTCTTGCCTGCTTCCTTGCTAAAACGCAGGTCGGAGTAGTCTTTCGCCGATGGCTTGGGCTTGAACGTGGGAAGGTGCTCGCCGAACTGAATGTAGCCGGGATGATCGAGGTAGATGTGCTGCCGTCCCGTGAGAGTGCGCCACGGGACCAGCGTTTCCACGTTATAGGTGAATGGCGAGTAAGCGCGCCCATTCTCAAGCAGCCCCGACCACATCGGACTATTAAGCAGGCGCTGAATCCGGGATTGCAGTTCCTTGTAACTGATCCGGACTCCGCGGTTCTTCTCCGCCAGATGCACGAGCGGAACGCCTGTCCGTTCCTCCATTCCCCGGTACGACCGGTAGGCCAGCTCGCCGTTCGTCACCGTGGCGAATCGCAGGATCATATTGCACACGCTCTCGTCTTCGAAGAGAGAGGGATAGCTGTTGCCATCCCAATCCACACTTGGTAGCGTGAGCAGCGCCTCATCATAGAGGTCATCTACCTTGTAGTGCGTTCCGTGCGCGCCCAGTCCGTTCGCGCGCACCATCGGGCCGAACGAGATGAACTGGTTGTAGAGGTTCTTATAGTCCCTTCTCACCACCCGCAGCCCAGGCATCGTCTTGCCTGGAATCGCCTCGACTTCCCCCTTCATCCAGTCACGAATCGCCGGTTGGGCGATCTCGGCGGGGGTGTCGTGGGCGAGCGGCGTCGCCACGAGGTCTGCTACCGGCTCCGGGAAATGCTTCGCCGCGAGCTCGGAGAATTTCTTCGAGATGGTGCGGAAGATCTGCCAGTCGCTCTTCGCCTCCCAGCACGGCGGCACCGCCGCGGACAGAGGGTGAATGAAGCTGTGCATGTCCGTGGAATTCAGATCCGCCTTCTCGTACCACGTAGCGGCCGGCAGAACCAGATCCGAGTACAGCGCCGACGTGTCCATGCGGAAATTCAGATCGACGACAAGGTCCATCTTGCCCTGCGGCGCCTGCTTATGGAACTCGACATCGTGCACGGATCCCTCGGCCATCTCCTCGGCGATCGCGTTGTCGTGGGTGCCGAGGTAGTGCCGAAGAAAATACTCATGGCCCTTCGCGCTCGCCATCAGCGCGTTGCCCCGCCAGATGAACCACACGCGGGGCCAGTTTTCCGGCGCGTCGGGTTCCTCCGCCGAGAACCGCAGCTTGCGGTCCTTCAGCTTGTCCACGGCGTATCTCACCACCTCGTCATCCGTCTTGGCGCCTGACGCCTGTGCGTCCCGCACCACCTCGAGCGGGCTGCGATCGAACTGCGGATAGAATGGCAGCCACCCATTGCGCACCGCCTGCACATTCACGTCGGCGGTGTGCGTGCCCGTTATGCCCCGCAGCAGCGGGTTCTGCGGCATGGTGTGATAGTCGGTGTAATCGCGCTCATAACGCCACTGGTCGGTGTGCATGTAGTGCCAGGTAGGCGCGTTCTGGAGCCGCGACGCAGGGTACCAATCCTTGCCGAACGCGATCGCCGACCAGGATTCTCCCGGCGCCAGTTTTTCCTGCCCGACGTAGTGCGCCAGGCCGCCACCGTTTACTCCCACGCAGCCGCACAGCATGAGGGCGTTGATGGCCGACCGGTACATCAGGTTGTTGTGATACCAATGGTTGATTCCCGCGCCAATGATCACGGTGCACTTGCCGCCGGTGAGGCGGGCCGTTTCGCCCCACTCTCTGGCGAAGCGGATCAGGGTATCGCGGCTCATGCCAGTGTATTTCTCCTGCCACGCCGGCGTGTAGGGCGCGTTTTCGTCGTCGTATCCGGCCGGATACTCGCCGCTCAGGCCCCGTGGCACCCCGTACTGCGCCATCATCAGGTCATACACCGTCGTCACTGTGACGCTCTTCCCGTCCGCAGTCTCGATGCGTTTCGCCGGGACGCCCCGACGCAGGGAAGTCCCCGCGCCGAAATCATCGAAACGCACTTCGACCACCTGATCGTGCTGCTCCAGGAAGGTCAACACAGGGTCAATGCCGCTCCCCGTCAGCCCGTCCTTGAGCGCAAGGTTCCACTTGCCCTTCTCCTTCGCCCAGCGGTATCCGCTGCTGCCCATCGGCATCTTCGGCTTTGACTCCGTCGCGTCCCACATCAGGAACTGCCAGTCGCCGTTCTCCACCCCGGAGTATGCCGGGAGCCGATTCGCACGCAGCAGTTGCCCAGCTTCGAATGTTCCCTCGCGCTCGACCAGTTCCACCAGGTAGGGGCAGTCCGTGTACTTCTTCACGTAGTCGCGGAAGTACGGAACCTGCTGCTCGTGGTGGCACTCCTTGAGAATCACGTGGCCCGCCGCCATCCACCACGCGCCGTCCTGTCCGGCGTGAATGGGGATGTACTCGTCGGCGTACTTGGCCACCTGGTTGAAATCCGGCGCGAACACCCACATCTTTGATCCGTTGTGGCGCGCCTCCGCCGCAAAGTGGCAGTCCGGCGTGCGGGTCATGTTCAGGTTGGAACCCGTGACGGCAAGAAGCTTGGCGTTGTACCAGTCCGCCGATTCCTGTACGTCGGTCTGCTCACCCCACACCTCAGGAGAGGCCGGCGGCAGATCACAGTACCAGTCATAGAACGACAGCGACACCCCGCCCATCAGTTGCAGCATCCTCGCGCCTGAGGCGTAACTGATCATCGACATCGCGGGAATCGGCGAGAACCCCGCAATGCGGTCCGGGCCGTACTTCTGAATGGTGTGGATACAACTGGCCGAGATCAGCTCGACCGCGGTATCCCAGTCCAGCCGACGGAAGCCGCCCTTGCCTCGGGCCTTCTGCCACCTCGCGCGCTTCTCCGGGTCGTTGACCAGAGACCTCCATGCCTCCACCGGATCGGCGTGCTCGGCCCGTGCGCTCCGCCACAGATCCAGCAGCGCTCCCCGCACGTAAGGATGCTTCACGCGCAGAGGACTGTAGAGATACCAGGAGAAGGAGATGCCACGCTGGCAGCCGCGCGGTTCGTAAGGCGGCAGCCCGCTTTCCAGGCTGGGGTAGTCCAGCCCCTGCATCTCCCATGTGACAATCCCGTCCTTTACGTAGATCTGCCACGTGCATCCGCCGGTGCAGTTGACGCCGTGCGTGCTGCGGATGATCTTGTCGTGCTGCCAGCGGTTCCTGTAGAACTGCTCCCAACTCCGCAGCTTCGGGTCGGTCTCGTCCTTAATCCACGTCAATGGTCCCTGGGTCGTCATTCTTCACCTCGGTGGGTGCTGGCTAGCACGAGTGCCTTGCGAACCGAACGGAAACGTTCCTTCCAAGCCTGCTCGAACAGCACGAGGGCCAGTGCCGCACCCCCCAGCCCGATCAGGAAAAACGTCAGCGGCGCGGGTGAGGCGTCCTCGCCCCCCTTGCGCGCTTCATCCTCGAGGAACGCGATCAATGGCAGAATCTCCTCCGGCCTGAGCGCACGCCGCTTAAAGACCGACACCATGGTCGGCGTCGCGGGAGCCGTAAGCCAAGCGGCCAGATTCTTGCGTCCCTGCAGCCGCTCGAACACCCGCGTCAGATCGGGCGCCAGCCGCCCTCCGCTCAGCCCGCCCACATCACGCGCGGTGTGGCAGGAGATACACGGAGGTCCCCCGTTGGCGAGTCGATTGACGCCCTTGAACAACAGGCGCCCTAGGTCGACCTCCGAGGGCGTGAACGGCCGGTCCGTGATTTGCAGGCCCATAAACTGCGATTTCTTGAGCTTTGATTCCGCCTCGATCAGCGCCAGCAG
>JAEHDI010000365.1 GCA_016880505.1 Bryobacterales bacterium
GGCGCGTCTATACCTTAGAGTCACGCCGAAGACGGTCAAGCCGGGCGGCCCATCCACGTAACACACATGTGGCAATACGCGCTCCTTCTCGTTGCGATACTCCTGTTCAACGGCTGCGACTCCAAGCCGTCTGAGGCGGTCCCGGAGGATTCGGAGCCGGCCCCGGTCGAGCGCCGGCTCTCGCTCAAGGTCGGGGATACTGCGCCGAACTTCAAGCTGTGGGACTTGCATGGTCAACAGATCTCGCTTTCCGAATATCGCGGCGCGGTCGTCTTCGTGAATTTCTGGGCGACCTGGTGCGGTCCCTGCCGGGTCGAGATGCCCGCCATGGAAACGCTCTACCGTACGTTCAACCGGAACGATTTCGAGATCCTGGCGATCTCAACCGATCCGCAGGGCACGGCGGTCACGAAGCCGTTCAAGAGCGAACTGGGGCTGACCTTCCCGATCCTGCACGATTCGGATTACCGTGTCGGGCTCGCCTACGGCGCGCGCTCCTTGCCGATGACGTTTCTGATTGATCGCCGTGGTATCATCACGCATAAGATTTTCGGCGCGCGCGATTGGCAGAGTCCCGAGGCGAAGGAATTGATTCAGATGGTCCTGGATTCGAAATAGCCGCCATGGAATCATTGAATCAAGTGACGTTGTTCGCCGCCTTCAGCGCGGGGCTCTTGTCCTTCGTGTCGCCCTGCGTGCTGCCGCTGGTCCCGTCCTACATCTCGTACATCAGCGGCCTCTCGATGGAACAACTGAGTGACGCGCATGAGCGGCAGAAATTCCGCGGGACGATCATCGTCAACTCGTTGCTCTTCATTCTCGGGTTCTCCTCCGTCTTCATCGCCTTCGGCGCCTCGGCCAGCCTGATCGGGCAGGTCCTCATTACCTATCAGGACTATGTGCGGAAAATCGGCGGCCTGCTGATCGTCATCTTCGGACTCTACCTGGTCGGCGTGCTCAACCTGAGTTTTCTGGCGACGGAGAAACGCTTTCACTTTCAGCACCGCCCGGCCGGCTACCTGGGGTCCGTCCTGATCGGCGTGGCCTTTGCGGCCGGCTGGACGCCCTGCGTCGGGCCGGTGCTCGGGACCATTCTGCTCTACGCCAGCACCACCGACTCGTTGATGAACGGCATGAGTCTCTTGACCGCCTATTCGCTCGGCTTGGGGTTGCCGTTGTTTGTGACGGCCTTGGGCGTGGATCGGTTTCTCGCCTATTTCAAACGGGTCCGTGTCTATCTCTGGGGTGTGTCGGCGGTCTGCGGAGTCTTCCTCATCATGGTCGGCATCCTGGTCTATGCCAACTCCCTCACAATCCTCACGAGCTTTTTAGAGCAACACGGAATCGGTTGGTACGTCGGGCAATAAAATAAGAGGGTCGACGACTGGGCTTTCCCCCGTGCTCGCAGAGGCCGCACGATCAGAATGTGCTCCCTCGATGCGCGCAGTTTGGGGAAAGCCCAGTCGCTCCCCGTGGAGGGGAGAGAGCGCTTCGCTCACCTGTCAGGTTCTTCCCCGCGCCTCACGCACATCGTTTGAGCTCTCAGGATGGCCTGATGATCCTGTGCTCGCAGAACGCGCACGATGAAAC
>JAEHDI010000366.1 GCA_016880505.1 Bryobacterales bacterium
AAGAGGCTGGCGGTGATGGTGGAGGACCATCCCCTGCAGTATGCGGTCTTCGAGGGCACAATCCCGAAAGGAAACTACGGCGCGGGCAGCGTGATGCTGTGGGACCGCGGCTGGTGGGAGCCGGCCGTTTCGAAAAGCCCGGAGGAGATGCTGGAGAAAGGTGACTTCAAATTTGTCCTGCACGGGGAAAAGTTGCGCGGCGAGTTCGTTCTGGCGCACATGAAAGGGGCGAAAGGCAAGGGCAACGACTGGCTGCTGATCAAGAAGAAGGACGCCGAGACAAGACCTGGATGGGACGTCGAGCAGTACGCCTACAGCGTGGCAACGGGGCGGACGCAGGAAGAGATCGCGCAAGAGCTCCCAGCGAGGGAGCCGGTGAAGAGGAAGGCGCGGGAGGCTCCCGAGGGTGCAGTGTCTTCGCCAATGCCCCACTCCATCCAGCCGATGTTGGCGGTGTCCGCCGCGGAGCCACCGGGGAGCGGAGAATGGCTGTACGAAGTGAAGTGGGATGGTGTCCGCGCTTTGTGCTTTCTTAACCAGGGCCAGTTGCGGATCGCCGGGCGGAAGGGCACATCCATTGAACGCCAATACCCGGAGTTGGGCGTGTTGCCGCATCATGTGGCGGCGGAATCGGCGATCCTGGACGGCGAGATTGCGGCGGTGGATGAGAACGGTCGTCCGAGCTTCGAACGCATCCAGCCGCGGATCATGGCGCGCGACGCGAACGCGGTGGCGCAGCTGGCGCGGTCGCGACCGGTGGTCTTCTTCGCGTTCGACCTCTTGTATTGGAACGGGTTCGATTTGCGCGGCGTGTCCCTAAAAGAGCGCCGGAAACTCCTGGAGGAGGTGGTGCGCCCGGGGACCGCTGTGCGGCTTTCAGAAACGTTTGATGTCGATCCCCGGCAACTGCTGGAAGCCGCGCGGGCGCAGGGACTGGAAGGAATTGTGGCGAAGCGCACCGCGAGCCTCTATCAGGAGCGCCGCTCCGCGGACTGGGTGAAGGTGAAAGCTACGCGCGAGCAGGAGTTTGTCCTCTGCGGCTACACACACGGCGAACGCGACTTCTTTGGCGCCCTGGTATTGGGGGTGTACGAGGATGAGCAACTGGAATTCGCGGGCAGCGTGGGTACGGGATTCGACCGGAAGCTGATGAAGCAGATCCGGGAGAGGCTGGATGAGCTTCGCAGCGAACGGTCGCCGTTTCGCGAGAAGGTCTCGCTCCCGCAAGAGGTGCAGTGGGTGCGGCCCGAACTGGTATGCACCGTGCGGTACCTGGAGTGGACAAACGAAGGGCGCGTGCGCGCGCCGGTATTCGTCGGACTTCGGGACGACATCGATCCGAGCGAATGCACCAGGAGTGAGCCGCCCGCGGAGGAGCCGGCCGGAAAATCCGCTCCGCTGCTTCCAGGGGACAAGGCGGAAGCCACGATCGAGGTGGAAGGTCACCGCTTGCAGATCCGGAATCTGAACAAGGTGTTTTTCCCCGGCGAGGGCATCACGAAGCGAGAGGTGTTGGAGTACTACAACACGGTGGCGGAGCTGCTGATCCCCTATTGGAAGGACCGGCCGCTGTCGTTGCGGCGCTATCCGGACGGGATTGCGAAGGAGGGGTTCTTCCAAAAGGACGCATCCGGCCGCGGATTCCCGGATTGGCTGAGGAAGGAGCGTGTACTGGCGGAGGACGGGAAGATGCGCTTGCAGGTGATCGGTGATTCGCGGGCGGCGCTGGTGTGGCTGGCCAACCTGGGCTGCATCGATCAGAATCCGTGGATGAGCCGGGTGGGCTCGCTGGACAACCCGGACTTCCTGCTGATCGATCTGGACCCGCAGGAGTGCAGCTACTCGCGGGTGACGGAGGCCGCGCAGTTGATCCGGCGGCTCCTGGAAGAGTCCGGCCTCACAGGGTGCCCGAAAACCACCGGGGGGAAGGGCATGCATATCTACGTGCCGCTGGATCCGGTTTACTCCTACGATCACGTTCGGGCTTTTGCGGAGATCCTGGCGCGGCTGGCAGAGCGCGAGCGTCCGGACCTGTTCACGTTGCCGCGCGCGGTGAGCAAGCGCGAAAAGGGCACGGTGTATTTCGACTATTTGCAGATCGCTCGCGGCAAAACGATCTCGGCGCCTTACGTGCTTCGGGCGCATCCGGCGGCGCCTGTCGCCACGCCTCTCGACTGGAGCGAAGTGAGGGACGGGTTGGAACCGGCACTGTTCAACATCCGGAACGCGCTGGCTCGGTTCGAGCGGACGGGCGATCTGTTTGAGCCGGTGCTGAAACTGAAACAGCGGCTTGAGCCCGCGCTCGAGCGGCTGGAGAAGCGAATGCAACAAACTCGAAAGCCATGAGCTCCCGCATGCAGTCACCGAACCGCGACCAAGGGAGCGGAAGCCCCACAATCCTCAAAACGTGCGCCCGATGGAAATGAAAGCCTTGCGGTGGCCGGCGTCACCCACGGCCACCCCGAGCAAAATCGGTCCGATAAAGGTGTCCGCTACCACTCCGGCCGTCACGTCCATACCGGTCCGGTCGACTGATTGAGCCCGGAACACGCGGCCGGCTTGGAGGACGCCCAGGACATACAACTTCGCCAGGCTGCTCGTACTGATCTGCCGGAGGTAACCTGCGCCGGCCAGCGCATAGTCGGATCCGCGCAGTTCATAGAAGCCATAGGAGCTAAGCTGCCGGGGCCCGCCAAGCGCAAATTCCTGACCCAAGGGAGCAATGCGACTAAATGTCGTTCCACCAGCGGCCGTAGCGAAGACGGAACCTTTCTCGTCGACAGGGTGGAACGCGGACACCGTGAACTCCGCCTGCGGGAAGTCCCGCGCCGACGTTGCGCTGTTCAGAAACCAACTCCCGCGGAGCGTGGACTGAATCCCCCTGCGTGGACTTGTCGCGCTGTCCTGCCCATCATGAAACCAGCGCAACGAGAGGACATTCGTGGTTCCGCTGTAGACGGGCAACGCTGGATTGCCGATGACGATGGAAGTGTCGTCATAACGGACTTCATAGCCGAAACGCACTTCGTCGGACCGGGAGAGAACGCCGTATCCCAGATCGATCCCGGCTCCCGCGGAGGAACGCCGGTAATTTGCCAGGACATCCTTCGCCTCTGTGACGTTCGTTGTCGCTCTGCTGGCATATGCCCGCGGCGCAACAAAAAACCGGCTCTTGCCGAGCGGACGGTAGTACTCCACTCCGGAAGACAGTGTCGTGCCAAGAGTTGCGTCCAAGCGCATCTCTGACCCGTACCCGCCAACGTCGAACACGGTGTCCCTTGCCCGGAGGTTGACCTCGACCTGCTGCGTGTGCGCCCCTTGTAAACTGAGTCCGACTCGGATGACCGTTCCATTCACGAACGGCTCGGCACGGACCACCAGTTCCGGGCCGCGGGACGGGTCGTTTGACTCCCTCAGTTCGTAATTCAGACTGGCGTACCTGCCCCAACCGAGCATCTTCGTCAGGTCGTCCTCGAGCGCATCCACGTTCAGGGTTCTTCCCCGATGCCGCTGCAGGCGCTCGCGAATCGCATTTGCCGCGCCGGCCGTTGGCGCCTCAACAGCCAGCGACTGCGGGGCCGGGACCTCCCGCCGAACACGGCTGCTCACGCCGACGGAGTATTTCTCCCACTCTGCACGCCCAATCTCAAACCGTCGCAGTGCCGGCTCCTTGGCGGCTGCTGCTGCGTAGCCCGCCTGGGCAAGGGCTTCCCTGGCGTCGAAGTCCACTGCCGTGTACTTGCCGAGATCCGGCGTGAGAACAACATCCGCGAGAAGCAGATTCTTTCGCACGTTCTGTTCTGCGGCAAGGTTGGTGGTTTGGTCGAGGATGCCGATCAGAGATTGCAGATCCTTGCGGGTGCGAAGAGGAGTGCCGGCGTTCACGGCAATGATCACGTCGGCTCCCATGTCCTTCGCCACATCCGTCGGCACATTGTTAAGGACTCCTCCGTCGATCAGGAGCGCGCTGCCACGATGAACGGGTGTGAATATTCCGGGAATGGCCATGGTCGCACGGAGGGCTTCAGCCACCGGACCGTCGCGCAGAACAACCGCGTTCGCACTGATCAGATCTGCCGCGACACACCGGAATGGAATCGGCAATTCGTTGAAATCGCGCACCTGCCAGTACGGTAGAGCGGCGCGGCCGAGTATCAAACTCACAAAGTGACCGCCGTTCAGGCCCGCCCCGAATCGGAGTCCCTTGTTCCATCCAAGCTGCAGGCCCGGATAATCACGGCGATCCTGCTTTCGCCGGAGGAGGAACTGCGCGTAGGACGGTGTCCCTCTGAGCGTCTCCTCCCAATCGATTCCGTTGACCAGAGCTCGCAGTTCAGCCGGTTTCATCCCCATCGCATAGAGCCCGCCGATGATCCCACCCATACTGGTTCCAGCGATGTAGTCCACCGGGATTCGATGTTCTTCCATCCACGCGAGTACACCGATGTGCGCCAGCCCTCGCGCCCCGCCTCCCCCCAGAACCAGGCCGATCTTCGGCCGGTTCACGCCGGCATCGCCCTGTCCGACAAGGGGAGAACTGACACAAAGGAGGAATGCCATCACCGCGCTGATGCGAAAGTTCATGCCGCTCATGAAATGATTCCACAAACTGAATTGAAACCTTGTAGCAGGGACAGTGCGGGGCGCCAGTGTTCACGGCGCGCTCCTGGGACGTCGCGCCAGCAGGCCGGCCAGCGCGACCGTCGAAAAGACGGCGCCTGCGAGAAACGTCACGGCGGGTCCATAGGTTGCCCAAAGAAATCCTGCGAGGCCGCTCGCCAGCAGAAGCGCTGCGCCCGTGACGAGGTTGAAGAGGCCGAAGGCCGTGGCGCGCAGGTCTGCCGGGGCGGTCGCAGCCACGATCGTGGTCAACAGGCCTTGGGTCGCTCCCATGTGCAGTCCCCAAAGCGTGGAACCGGCGAGCACCGCCCACGTCGCATTCGCCGCGGCGAGGACCAGATCCGCCGCAATCAGAAAACCGATCCCGACTGCCAGGAGGCTGCCGCGGTTGAGCCGGTCGGAGAGGTGGCCGAATGGGTACGCGCTCGCCGAATAGATCAAATTCATGACGATCAGGACGGCCGGAACATAAGTGACCGCAAGGCCCACGTTCGCGGCACGCAGCAGGAGGAATGCTTCGCTGAAGCGCGCCAGGGTGAGCATGGAGGCGAACATGACGACGAGCCAGAACTTGAGACTGAGGCGGCGAATTTCCCGACGCTGCAACGGAAAGCGCCTGTTCCCCCCAACGGCGTGCGTCTCCGGCTCCTGCACGCCGAAAACGACACACGCCACGGAGATCACCGCCGGCAACACAGCGATCCAGAAGACGAACCGAAAGTTGTTGCCGGAGAGTGCCATAAACGCCATCGCCAGCGCAGGTCCGGCAAATGCGCCCGCAGTGTCCATGGACTGGCGGACGCCGTAGGCGGCGCCG
>JAEHDI010000367.1 GCA_016880505.1 Bryobacterales bacterium
CCATATATGATACCTGGTGCACGCAGGACACGGTGCAGAAGGGAGCGCACGGTTTCTCGGTGAGGAACTCCCGGCGGATGTCGTCCTTCGTGTACTCGGCCAGCGGTTTCGCCGGATAGCCGCGCTGCTGGGAGCAGTAGTGGACGAGACCGTCCTCGCACACATACAGGTAGCGCGAGCCGGCGCGGCAGCGCCAGTTGCTCGGACGACCGTCCGCGATGTTGTTCTGGAAGTAATTGATCTGCGAGTAGCTGGATTTTTCCAGCCCTTTCACCGCGAGGAACACTTCGCGCTCCTCGTCGCCGAGCGGCCGGAGCTGGCCCGAGCCGTCGTGGATGATGCCGACGGTCGAAGTGAAGCCCAGCTCCACCGCGCGCCGTCCCACGGTCAGTGCGTCCTGGGGATTGCGGATGCCGCCCCCGACTACGGAGTTAATGTTGACGTGAAATTCGGCGTGCCCTGCAAGAATCTGGAGTTTCTTGTCCAATACCTTGAGGCTCTTCTTCGAGACGTCGTCCGGAATCACATTGTCGATGCTGATCTGAAGATGGTCGAGCCCTGCCCGGTTCAGCCGGTGAATTCGCGCGGCTGTCAACAGGTATCCGTTCGTGATCAGGCCGGCGATGATCCCCCGGCGGCGGATGTGGGCGATGATTTCGTCCAGATCAGGATGCAACAGCGGCTCTCCGCCGCTCAGAGTCACCGCAGTGGTGCCGAGTTCACCCAGACGGTCCACACGCCGGAGCATCGTCTCGGTTGGCACCGGCTTCGACACGTCATCGTACTCGTTGCAATAGGCACACGAAAGGTTGCAGCGGCGAATCGGTATCAGATGCGCCAAAATGGGATGGCCCGTCGACGCGAGTCCCTTGAAAATCATCCGCAGTTCTCGCGTCCGGCGACCCACGGCAAGCAGACGGCGCCTCCAGCGTACGGCCTTGTCAGGCATAGGGTTACAGGACTTCTTCAATTACAGCACAGGGGTCCCCACAGAGGCCAAACTTCCACTGTTTCCGGTCTGTTTTGCCCCCCGAACGGTGAAAAATCAGGGTTTCTTGGCTGGATCGGGCGCCGGAGGATTCGTGGGCGCTGACTCCACCGTCCCGCCGTACTTGATCTGCACCTCGCTCTTGAACTGCTTGTAGTCCTCGTAGCGAACGGTCATCCGGATGGGCACGCGCATCCCGCTCTCGAACTGCAAGACATCGTTCGAGCTGGTGTAAATTGGGAACCAGTACTTGCCGTCAATCTGCTCGCGGTAGGTTTCGAATTTCGGAAACTGGTTGTCGGATCCCCGTTTCAGGAGTCCGACGCCGCGTCCGTACGTTTTCACAATCTGGAGGTCACGGTCATCCACCCAGATCTGGCCGGAGAAGTACCGCTGCCCCTGCTCCATCTTTTTCGGTTTCACGGCAAAGAGATAGCAGGGAATCTCGTCGGCCATCTGCTTGCCCAGGTAGCGAATGTCGTACTTTGGCAGTTCCTTGGTAGTCAGCACAAACGGCTGGACATTCCGCAAATCCTGCTCATCTTCCGGGGTCAACAGCAGATTTTGAAGAGTGGAAACAGGCGCGCGGACCACCCGTTCGGTCCGCTTGCCGTCGGGCGAGAAGATGATGTCCGACACCATCTCATGCCGCCCGCGGACCCTGCCGGAATCGTCGAGTTCCTGGATCCGCGCCGTTTGGCGGTACGTGTAGTTCTCGCGCGCGAGCGCGAATTCCGCCTCTTTGGCGGCGAACTTGTTGATGATTTCGTCAGTCTCCGCCGAAGTGAGATCCTCTTTGCCCGCCCTCGCGGCGGTAAACGCCATTGCAGTGATCAGAAACAGCCGTAATACTCGCGGCATACCCCTCTCCTCTTTGTGCGACGGCCCAGCAGCCATTAAGGTTTCCCCAGGATTTGGCGGGCGATCGTCATCAGTTGCATATTGCTCGTTCCTTCGTAGATACGCCCGATCTTGGCATCGCGGTAGAACTTCTCTGCCGGGCAGTCCTTCGTGAAACCCACTCCTCCGAATACCTCGACCGCCTTGGACGCGACCGTCTCCGCGATCTCCGAGCTGTAATACTTTGCCATCGCCGCCTCCGTAAGGAATGGCATCCCTGCATCCCGCAACCGGGCGGCATTGTACGTCAGCAATCTGGCAGCTTCGAGTTCAGTCGCCATCCTGGCAAGGTCGAACTGAATGCCCTGAAAGTCCGCGATCGGCTTGCCGAACTGTTTCCGCTGCCGGGCGTACGAAAGTGCTTGCTCCAGGGCTCCGCGAGCCAGGCCAACCATCTGCGCGCTGATGCCGATCCGGCCTTCGTTCAGCGTCTCGATGGCGATCTTGTAACCTTTGCCGAGCTCCCCCATCAGGTTCGATTTTGGCACGAGGCAGTTGTCCAGAATCAGTTCGCAGGTTGAGGAAGCACGGATGCCGAGTTTATCTTCCTTCTTCCCGACCTCGAAGCCTGGAGAATCGCGCTCGACCAGGAAACAGGTGATGCCGCGGTGGCCGGCTTCGGGGTTCGCATTGGCGAATACCAGGAAGAGGCCCGCCTCAGCGCCATTGGTGGTCCAGAGTTTCCGTCCGGACAGCAAAAAGTGATCCCCTTGATCGGCAGCCCGGGCGGCCAAGGCGAAGGCATCCGAACCGGCCCCGGCCTCGGAAAGCGCGTACGCTCCAACCGTATCCGCGGCGAGCTTCGGAAGATACCGCCTTTTTTGTTCGTCGTTTCCCCAGCGCAACAGGGCGTTGTTGACCAGGGTGTTCTGGACGTCAACAATCACCCCCGCCGCGGGGTCGACAGCGGCGATTTCCTCGACGGCGAGTACCGACTGGAAGAACGTTCCGCCCTGCCCTCCGTATTCCTCCGGGATTTCGATGCCCATCAACCCGAGTTCAAAGAATTCGCGCAGGATCTCTTTGCGGAATACCCCGGCCTCGTCCATCGCCCGAACGTGCGGTCCGATCTGCTCCTTTGCGAACTGCCGCACGGACGCCTGGAAGAGCTTTTCATCCTCGCTGAGCTGGGTGAGCGGCCGGGCCGGCCCCTCGGCGACTGTCGACATACTCCCAGTCTAACGCCTGACGGCTGGAGTGCTTCTGGCTGCAGTAGAATGGGCATCTCATGAAGAACTGGAAACTGATTGCTCAGGGATTGGACGGCGCGATTCCCGAGGCCGACCTCCCGAAACTCGCACAAACCCTTGAGGCGATGGACGCCGCGTTCCGGCCGCTGGCCGAGGCGATTCCCGACGAGATCGAACCGGCCGTCATTTTCCACATCCAGCCGGAGGAGCAGGCATGACGATCCTCGAGGCCGCCGCTGCGATCCGGGCGAAGAAAGTATCGTCCGCCGAACTGACCGCGGAATCGCTCTCCGGCATCGCTCGGCTCCAGCCGCGCCTCAACGCCTTCATCACTGTAACCGAGGAGAGAGCACAGGAGCGTGCACGGCGTACCGACGAGGAACTCAAGCGCGGAATTGACCGCGGCCCGCTGCACGGGATCCCAATCGCCGTGAAAGACGTCTACTGCATGAGAGGCGTGCGGACAACGTGCGGCTCGAAGCTGTTCGAGAATCACGTGCCGGACCGTGACGCTGCTGTCGTCGAAAGGCTGGAAGCCGCGGGCGCCGTGATCACCGGCAAGGCGAACATGCACGAGCTTGCTTACGGCATCACCTCGAGCAACCCGCATTTCGGTTTCGTGCGAAATGCGCGGAACCCGGAGCACATCCCTGGCGGCTCGAGCGGGGGCTCCGGCTCGGCGGTCGCCGCCGGAATGGTGTTCATGGCGATGGGCAGCGATACGGGCGGATCGATTCGCATCCCGGCGTCCTTCTGCGGGACCGTGGGAATCAAGCCGACCTTTGGCCGCGTCAGCCGGTACGGCGTCATGCCGCTCGACTTCAGCCTGGACCACATGGGTCCGCTGACGCGCACCGTGCGCGACGCGGCGATCTGCCTGGGCGCCATCGCCGGACACGATCCGCGGGATGAGACCTCAAGCCGTCAGCCGGTTCCCGGGTTTCTCCCGCCCGGGCAGGTCTCGATTCAGGGTCTACGAATTGGAATCCCCGAAAACTTCTACTTCGAGCGGGTCGACCCGGAGGTGGAAGCCGCCGTCCGCCGTATGGCGTCCGCCGCGGCCAACCTCGGCGCTACGCTCGTGCCGGTTCGGGTGCCCGATATCCGTGAGCTCAACGTGATTGCGCGCGTGATCCTCCTCGCCGAGGCGTCGGCGGCAATGGAGAAGTATCTCTCCAGGAGGGAGAACTTCGGCGCCGACGTCCTTTCGCTGCTCGATCAGGGCCGGCTCATTCCGGCAACGGACTATGTGAACGCGCAACGCCTGCGTCGAGTGAAACAGCAGGAATTCAGACGCATCTGGCGGCAGGCTGACTGCCTGCTCACTCCGTGTACTCCGACCCCAGCTCCCAAGATCGGGCAAACGACGATCACGATCGCCGGAGAGTCTGAGGATGCCCGGCTCGCCTCCACGCGACTGGTACGAGCGATCAACCTGCTCGGGCTGCCGGCGCTGGCGGTGCCATGCGGGGTGCACACGTCGGGGTTGCCGATGGGAATGCAACTGATCGGGCGGCCATTCACCGAACCGCTCTTGTTCCGTGTGGGGGCTGCGCTCGAAGATGTGACCGGCTTCGACAAGCGCGTGCCCCCGGAGTGCTAATCTGACCTCTGGCGCGTGTTCCGCCGTGCTGACGCGCGCCGCAGGTCACAAGCCAGGAGATAGCCATGCAGTTAAGCCGTCGTAACTTCCTCCAGACAGGCGCCGCGCTTGCCGCCGCGCCGGCCGCATCCCGATCGTACGCCGCCAACGACCGCGTCCAGTTCGGATTCATCGGCGTAGGCGCCCGTGCCCACCAGCTCATCCCCTCGCTGCTCGAAAACCCAG
>JAEHDI010000368.1 GCA_016880505.1 Bryobacterales bacterium
ACGCCACCCCATGCCGAACGTCGCCCACAGAACGATGCCTCCACGGCGGCGCACTTCTTGGCGTCCTTCGCGATGCCTTTGCGATCTTCGCGGTTAGATGCTTTGTCTGATTTCCAACTTTGGAACTCAAACCTCTCTGTTAACGACTCAGTCAATCCACTCCGCCGGCAGACATTTTTCTAAAAATCGGGGTTGTCGCGGAGGCCCGGTCGTGCTAGAAACGCGGTAGGAGAATTTCGCCGTCGCATCTTGATGAGCCCCCGAAACCGAGCTGCGAGCAAGTCTTCCAGTACGTCCGAAATCTTAATTCCGGAAAAACTCTATTTCCGCATCGGCGAAGTGGCTCGTCTCTGCCGCCTCCCCGCCTACGTTCTGCGCTTCTGGGAGACCGAGTTCCCCCAACTTAAGCCCATCAAGAGCAGCACTGGGCAGCGAATGTATCGCCACAAGGATGTGGAGAGCGTTATCTCCATCAAGAAACTTCTGTACGAAGACGGTTTCACCATCGCCGGAGCCCGACAGCATCTACGGGCAGAGACCAAAGCTGACAAGAAACAGACTCCCCTCCCGTTCCCGGCCCGGTCCGCCTCCGACTTGAAGCACGTCCGCCAGGGACTGCGTGAGATACTCACCATGCTTTCGGCACGGCGGTAGCGCCTCATGCCTTCGTTTCTCCGGTTTCTGCCCGCTCGCCGGAACATCATCGCGCTCGTCGGGGGATTTCTCATCGCCTTACTCGCATGGTGGTGGTGGACGTCGCACAAATCGGCCACCGCTGCGCAAACCTTCACCCCCGCCGGTGAGCTCGACCGCATCAAGTATGCGGTGAACAATGCTCGATCCTGGCGTACCACCGTGATTGGAACTTTGAATGGACAGGCCTTTCAAACCGATCAGGACGTGTTCTGCCCCTTCGAGTCTCACACCACAACGCGGGCAATGACCGCCTCCGGAATCGGCGCAGTCACCGAGGAATTCATCGAGACTCAAGAAACGATGTTCGCGCGCGAGGGCGGCCAGCCTTGGCGCTCCCAGCCCAACCCTGGAATTTACAAATGCAACTCCGGGCCCATGGCCGGATCAGCATCCCTCGTCGACACCCTGGATAGTTTGAAGGCGTCTACACGACTCCGGAAAAGAGAATTGCTGACGCTTGACGGCGGTACTTGCCGCCTTTGGGATTTTCCGTCTGCATCCAGAAGCGATCAGGCGATCGCTTCCATTTGCGTGGATGACTTAACCCAGCTTCCGTATGAATTGCGCCTCGGACCACTCCATGTGCAGTATTCGCACTGGAATCAGCCCATAGCGATCGCTCCTCCCCAAATGCGCTGAGCCCGCGGACCCCCCGATGGGAATATAATTGGCGCCCGTTGTCGGCCCAGGAGAACCCATGGCGCTAGAGTTCGATATCCGTCAGGTGGGAGACGTACACGTGATTCGCTGCCATGGCCGCATCATCGACGGCCCCGAGATCCACTCCCTGCACTCTCATCTGCACGATCTGCTCGCCGAATCGCAAACCGTGATTCTCGATCTCTCGGATATCCAGTTCATGGATTCGAGCGGTATCGGCGCCCTGGTCCGGCTGCACGCCACGGCCAAGGCGGGGGGCAGCATACTGAGATTTTGTTCGCCTTCTCCTTTCGTCCTGCAGGTCCTGCAGTTCACCCACCTCCACCGGATTTTTGAAATCCATGAATCCGAGGCGCTCGCGGTTTCGTCCTTCTACAAATCTTCCCAGCCGTCCGATCAGGAACTTCCCGCGACCGCTCTCCGGATTCTCTGCGTAGACGACTCTCCCGACCTGCTCGCCTATCTGCGTCAATTGTTGCGCGGGGCAGGCTATCGCGCCCTCACCAGCAGCAATGTCCCCGACGCGCAACTCTTGCTGAAGGCTTCGAACACTCGGTTAGTCATTATCGGTCCCAACTTCCGCAGCGCCCATCCCGATCCCATCCAGAAACTGCGTGGAGCGGGGCAAACCGCGGTTCCGTTTTTGCTGCTGCAGAGTGATTTCTGCACTCAGGAGGCCCGCGCCGCAGGCGAGTCCCTGTTGCAATCCGTCCGCGCGCAGCTGAGTTCGATCCCATCACAACCCTGATGGTGGTTGCAGCTCGCCTCCCAACCCAGGGGGCCGAACCTGGTGATTGAAAACTCTGCTGGCAACTCCGGCACACCTTGGCAGCATCCGCCAGTGTTGGGGACCTTTGCCGTATCCCGCCGAACAGCGTAATTTATAGGTTTCGACGAACTCATCTGAATTTCCTGTGGAGGGCGATCTTGCGGAGTGCAATTGGGATGGTTCTTAGCCTGTTGATGAGCCTGTTCATGATCGCAGGCTCAAGCGGTTGTGGCAGCAGCAGTGACTCCAGCTCAAGCAGCCATCCGGCCTACCTTACCCTGCCCGGTGACAACGCCATCGCCGGCTACCGCGTCAACAATGAGTCAGGCCAGCTTACCGTCATGGACGCATCCCCATTCGCCGGCGGCTTATCGCCGGCCGCAATCGTGGTCCTTCCCTCTCAGAAGTTTGCCTACAGCGCCAATTCCGGCGGTAACGACATTTCCCTCTACTCGGTGGATGCATCCGGCGCGCTCACCGAGGTCATGCCCCGCACCGCGGCGGGATTCGCGCCCGTGGCCCTGGCCGTCAATTCCAGCGGCGCCTTTTTGTTTGCCGGCAACTCGAACAGCATTTCGGTTTACGCCATCGATTCCGGCAGCGGAGTCCTCACCGAGATTCTGGGATCTCCGTTTCCCACCAGCACTCCGTCGGCGCTCGCGGTCTCGGGGAATTTCCTTTATGCAGCCAATCCCAACGTGTCCGCCGTCTCGGTCTACTCCATTGCCGGCGACGGAACCATTTCCCCAATCCTGAATTCTCCGTTCTCCGCCGGAGCGGTCCCGTCGGGTATGACGATTTCCGGCAACTTTCTTTACACCGCCAACCTGGTCTCCAACTCCGTGTCGGGCTTCACCATCGACGCTGTCACCGGCGCGCTCAGTCTCATGTCAGGCGCCCCGTATCCTGCGGCGAGTCAGCCCCGTTCGGTCGGAGTGAGTTCCGCTGGTACATTTCTCTATGCCGCCAACTTCGGATCCAGCAACATTTCCGGATACGCCATCACTCCCGTCACCGGAGTCCTTACTCCGTTGACCGGTTCCCCATTCACCGGCGGCACCCAACCTCTGTCCCTCGCCGCCGACCCGCACGGGAATTTCGTTTTCGTAGCCAACCAGACCGCCCAGGAGATTTCCGCATTTACGATCGCAACCGATACCGGCAAGCTCACGGCCATTTCCGGATCCCCATTTTCCGTGGGTCACACCCCGGGGGCGTTCTTCATTCCCTAGCAAAACCGGGGAGACTATTTCAGCTTCGCGTACTCTGCCTGGGCTTCCTTCAGAATGGGGATGTCTTGGTCGGCACCCTTCCACAACGCGAAGAAGTCTTCATAAGCCTTGCGTGCTTTGCCTGTATCGCCTTGCAAAGTTGCGGCTCGCGCCAGCCCGAGGTGTGCAAGCGGAAACAGGGGGGACATTGGAGCGTAGCCTCGGTGATCCAGAATCTTCTGAAACTCTGCCGCCGCGTCCGCGCCTTTGCCGAGTTTCAGATTCGCCAATCCGCGCACGTACTGTGGCCAGAACTCTCCGGCGGCTTCGTAGCGCGCGGCCTGTAGCTCAATGACCGCCTGTGCGGCATTGTTGTGATCGAGCGCCAGCGCGCCGCGAATCGCGGGGAGCCAGATAAAATTAACTATCGTGAATTGCGGATACTGCCTCGTCAGTTCATCCACGAGTGACTGCGCTTGAGTAACGTCACTACACAAGGCCAGCGCCAGGCTACTACGCGTCAGTGTGACTTGATTGTGTTCGATGGAAAGCGCTTGAGTCGCGGCTGATTTGGTTTGTGCGCACTGACCAAAAGCCGCAGAGCGTAACGCTTGCTCGGCCGCATACTGGGCAGCGACTTCTTTAGCCTTGCTGCTAGCCGCGAGGTCAATCGAGCGACGAGAGAAATCTTGCAACAACTGCGACTGACCTCCATAAGCCGACGAATTAGTTTGCCAATCGAGCGCTAGATACTCATTCTGCTTACCGCTCAAACTGTCAACTTCGTGCTTCATCGTCGCGACATCACCTC
>JAEHDI010000369.1 GCA_016880505.1 Bryobacterales bacterium
GGACCGTCTGCGGGTCTAGCAGGCCGAGCAGCTCGGCTTCCGAAAGATGGTCAAGGCTTGTCCCTGTATCCTTCGTGACCTCGGTTGATTTCTGCATGGAGCGAACATTCCTTCAGAGATTGCGGTGCAGGTGCAACGTAGTCTAAATGGCATGGGCGTTCTAGTCAAACGATATTTATCGGGAACCACAACGAATTCAATGCAATGGACACCGTTGCGGGGATGAAAACGCATCGGCTATACTCAGTCAGTTTAAGGAGACCACTGCTCGAGATGTCTGCCAAGCTCAACGCCGATCTTGCCCAATTCGGGCTCACAGAAAAAGAAGTCCAGCAAACCCTGGGGATCGTCAAGGTCAGGGATGTGGACTATGCCGACCTCTATTTCGAATCCTGTCAATCCGATTCCGTGTCCATGGAAGAAGGTCTCGTCAAACGTGCCGTGAAAAGTGTCTCGCAGGGCGTCGGCGTTCGCGCCACTGCCGGTGAAAAGACGGGGTTTGCCTATTCGGACGAGCTGACCCGGAAAGATTTGGAACTCGCGGCCAGCACGGCTCGGTATATTGCCCAATCACCCCAGGGCGGTCAGCCTGTTCCGGTCACGGTTGGCCTCAAGCCGACGCGCGATCTCTATCCGGCGGAGGCGCCGATTTCGGACGTGGCCACGCCGGAACGGGTGGACTTGCTCAATCGCATCGATGCCGAAGCCCGCCGGTATGATCCGCGCATCAAAAATGTCATGGCCTCCTTCAATACGGAATATAAAATCGTCCTCGTGGCGACGACCGACGGCAAGTTGGTCGGCGATATTCAGCCGCTCTCCCGGCTCCAAGTGACGTGCATCGCGGAAGAGAACGGCAATCGGCAGGTCGGCAGCTTCGGCGGTGGCGGGCGGATGGGCTTTTCCTATTACTTCGAGCAGAACCGGTATCGGCACTATGCGCGGGAAGCCGCTCGCCAGGCCATCTTGAATCTCAGCGCCGTGGACGCGCCGGCCGGCGTGATGCCGGTGGTCTTGGGAGGCGGCTGGCCGGGGATTCTCTTGCACGAAGCCATCGGCCATGGCCTGGAAGCGGACTTCAACCGGCGCAAGACCTCTGCCTTTTCGAATCTCATCGGGAAGCGAGTGGCGTCCGAAAGCTGCACCATCGTGGATGACGGCACGCTGCCGTTTCGGCGCGGATCGCTCAATATGGATGACGAGGGAACGCCCACGAGCCGGACGGTCCTCATCGAAAAGGGCATCTTGCGCGGGTACATCACGGACACACTCAATGCCAGGCTGATGAACATTCCCCTCACGGGCAACGGGCGGCGCGAGAGCTTTCAGAGCATCCCGCTGCCGCGCATGACCAATACCTTCATGTTAGCCGGCGAGTCGGATCCTCAGGACATCATGCGGTCGGTCAAGAAGGGGCTCTACCCTGGAGCGGTAGCGGATCCGCCGGCGACTGCACGACCAGCTCGCCGACCGCGAGCTCGATCTCACCCGTCGGCAGCCTCGGGTTGAC
>JAEHDI010000370.1 GCA_016880505.1 Bryobacterales bacterium
ATTACACTATCGGACCCTTTTAGCGATAAGTCGCGATTACCGCTCGGTCAGATCGACGTAGCCGTGCCGGGCGAGAAACCGGAAGTACCCGACGAAATCAAAGCCGGCCGTGTCGTGTTCGAGACCGGTCAAACGGATCACCTCTGCGAGGTCCCGCCGGCCGTCGCACCAATACAGCGCCGTTACCGGAACGAGCGCCCAACTGCCGTACGGGTAGCCCTCCCACTGTTCAACGGGAAGATCGTCCAAGGGAATTGTGCCCATTCGCTTCCGCTTCACCACCAGGCGTGACGCAGCCGCCGCCTGCGGGTGCGGCACGGCCACCGGCTCCACCGGAGTCGGGATGCCAAGTTGTTTAGCGCGGACGTTCACCGAATCCCGCAGGCGCCCGGCGTTCTCCTTCGCGAGTCTCCGGAGCCGTTCGAAAACGGGTGCGAGGGAAGCTTCTCCGGCAGCACGCCGGCCCTCCGGAATCAGACGAAGCACCGAGCGTACCGCCTGTGATTCCCTGTCGAACAGGTACTCGTTACGCTCGGTCCCACGGTGCAGGAGGCGGCCAAGGGCGTCCGCATCAGGAGCGGCGAACACCCGGTCCATCATGCGGCGGCCGTCCTCTTGCAACACCTGTGCGGCGCGGCTTGCCGCGGTTTCGGCAAGCCACGGCAGCTCAGCATCCCCCGCCGAAGCCACCGCATAAAGAAACGCGGCGGTCACGACCGTGATGTCCCGCAGGGACCGTGCGTCCACCCTTTCGGGCGTGTCTTCGCTGTTATGGTGCGTTGGAATGCCCGTCCCGGCGAACGGCCAAACTGTCGGAACTCCGATCACCGGGTCTGCCAGGAAATTGTCGGTTCCGGTCCCGTACGGCGCCTCCCGGAATGGCCGTGGCGGTGTGAGCTTCGAGAAGTACTCGCTCGCGATCCGAACGGTGAGCGCGTCGATAAAGGACCGGCCGATGTCCGGATTTAGATGGAAAGAATACTCCGTGCCGGCCAATTCGTAGGGAGCGGCCGGCGTGTCCACACACCACGCGGCGACTGTATTGCGGGATCTTTCCGGATAGGTCGCCAGGTAGTGCATGGTCGGGTACAGCTCGCCCATCGCGAGAATGCGGATGCTCCGCCGTGGACGCGGCAGCGTGCCGGCTTCGATGAGGCGGTTCAGCGCGGCCACCGCTTCGACCATTGCCGCGACGCCCGCGGCGTTGTCGTTCGCACCCTGCTCCGAAGTGTGCCCAAGTTCCAGCACCTCCTCCTCGGGACTCAATCCCGGCAGCACCGCGGTCACGTAAGGATACGTTCCGGCGTAATGGCGCGTATCCGCCTTCGCTCGAACGACAACCTTGCCGTGCCGTTCCAGCAGCTCATGAAGAAGGTCCGACCCCCGCGGCGACACCGAGAAGCAGATCAGCGGCGTGCTTTTTTTCGTAAAGGCCCAGCCGCTGTCGCCCCAGAAATTGACCCAGTGCCGTCCGTCCTTGAGCTCGAGATTCTCGGTGAAGGCGTTAATCACGCCGAGCGCACCCTTCTTGACGAAAATCCACTTTGAGCTCGTCGTTGAGCCGAGGAGGTTGAATCGAGTGAGCACGAGCTTGCCCTTCATGTCGAGCTTCTCGATTTCTTCCGGAGAATCGCCGGCCATCTCGACGACCTCGGCTGTGATTCCGTCCGGCGGTGTCGGACCGCTCCACATCCCAAGCGATGCCGGAATGCGGGGGTAGTCCGCCAGCACCCGCTGTTCGGCGGGGACAGCGGGTTCCACGATCTCGAGCCGCGCCTCCCTTGCATCCCAGGCCATCGGCATCGTCCAGAATCCGTATTGCGTCACGCCGTCGGCAGGAGCATGAAGCAGTTCGACGCGGCTCAGTCCGATCTCCTTCAATTTTCCGGCCAGGTGCTCCGCCGTCTTCTGGAATGCCGGAAACGTGAAGAAGCGGTCGGACTCGTACACCTCCCGCATGTGCCGCATTGCCTCCTCCGTGTTTACTTCGGACCGGAGCTTTCCGATCAGGACCGAAACGGGCGAGTCGGGCGTGACGGCGGAAACGCCCTCCGCCAAGGGGCTGGTCATCGATTGCATCGCAAGAATCCCTGACAGAATCCAGAACTTTCGCACTGTCATCCTCACAGTCACCGTAAAGAGTTGCCGGAATCCGGCTTTGAAAATCACATCCAGAACTCCCAGCGGCCTGTCCTCAGGACGTACGCCGCCAGCAACCCGTTCGTGACTGCATGCGCAAGGATACAGTCGCCGAGGCTGCGCGTGCGTAGCATCCACCAGTTGTAAGCCACGCCGGCCAATAGTCCCACATCCCAATACGGGCCGTGTTCGGAGGCAAACAGGACCGCGGTGATCCAGAACGACTCCGCCGAGTAGGCTCCCAAGGGAACGTTCTCGAACTGCCGCGAAATCGCATAGCGCATCAGCCATGCGCGCCAGAACAGCTCTTCGATGATCGGCACTAGCAATGCCGAGCCGGCCACGCGGAACACCAGGTACAGCCCGTGTTCACGGGCAACGGGGTGAACGGAACTGTGCGCCACGCCGGTGAGGCTATTCTGAAACAGCCAGTGTGAGCGGTATCCCGGCCAAATCAAGTCCGGAGCGGCCCAGATCACGAATACGGCCGCCCCCAGCAGTACGCTGCCCGCCGCCCGCGAAACACGGAAGTCCAGCACGCGCCGGGAGACGAGAACCAGTAATATCGATGCCGCCAGAACGCGTACCGGATACCAGAACTGGGGCCCGGGAGGCAGATATTGTCCCGCCGCCAGCAGCAGCAGGAACGTCGCGAACGGCGCCACATAGCCCGCCGCCGGATAGCGACTCAACAGGCTGTTCAGGACTTCCTGCCGCACCGCGAACCCGGCCTCACCCGATCTTGGCAATCAGTTCCCTGATCTTGCCCTCCTCTTCCTTCGAAGGCTTGTTTTGCAGCGCTGTTTGGAGTTCGCGCCTAGCCTGCGGCTTGTCGCCCTTTTGGAAGAGGGCCATCGCCATGTGGAATCGGAAGGTCGGGTTGTCCGGGTCCTTGGCCGTCAGTTCCTTATAGATATCGATAGCGTTCCCAGCCAGGTTCTTCTTGATGTAGATCCATCCAAGAGTGTCGGCCACGTTCAGGTCTTGGGGCAGCTTCTGCCGCGCGCGTTGCGCCAGTGTGAGCGCCTCGTCGAGATTGCCGCCCGTCTCCGTCAGCACGTACGCGAGGTTGTTGAGCGCCACCGGATTGTCGGACTGCAGCTTTAGTAACTGCCGGTAGAGATCGGCAGCTTCGGCTTTCCGGCCGACCGAGTCCAGCATCACCGCCAGCGGTACGTAAATCATCGGATCGTTCGGACTCAGATCCTTCGCCTTCCGGAAGTACTGAATAGCGGCATCCTGCTTCCCCATCCGCCGGTACGTTTCGCCGAGCTTGATGTGATAGTCACTCGATTTCGGATCTTTCGAAATCAACTGCTGGAAGATCGGCGCCGCTTGGTCATACTTTGCCGCGCGGACATACGTGTTCGCCAATGCCACCGTGATTTCGGAACGGTCCGGCATCTTCCGGCCTGTTTCCTGGAGCAGTTGGATGGCCTTGTCGTACTGGTTCTGCGTGGCGTATGTCTCCACCAGACCCACCATGCATCGCAGGTCGTTTCCGGCGTTCTGCCCGCACTTCTGGAAGTTTTCTTCGGCCTGCTTGAAGTTCCGGGCGCTCAGGTCCATTAGCCCGAGCTGAAAATAGGCGTCGCGTGCGCTGGGGTCGCGTTGCGCGATCTCCACCAGTTCCTTCCGCGCCTG
This sequence comes from Bryobacterales bacterium, assembly GCA_016880505.1. GTDB lineage: Bacteria > Acidobacteriota > Terriglobia > Bryobacterales > Bryobacteraceae > JAEHDI01. The sequence continues at coordinate 3,784 of JAEHDI010000370.1, forward strand.
CTCGGGGTTGCCCGTCCCGCGTAGCGCCACGGCGCGCAGCAGTCGCGCCGTGAGGTTCGCCGGAGAGATCGCCAGCGTTTCATTCGCGGTTTGCAGCGCCAGCGCCCACTCCTGGCGGTTGACGTGCAACTGGGTCAGCGCCAGCCTGGGAGCCATATAATCCGGCCTGAGATTGACCGCCTCACGGAACTGCGTCCTGGCATGGTCGAGCTCGCCCTTCGCCCAGTGCGCGCGTCCGAGGTTGTAACGCACCACCGGATTGTTCGGCATCCGCGTCACCGCCGCCTGCAGGTCGTTCAACACCCCCTGCAGTTGCTCCCGAGAGCCCGTGTCGAGCATGAGCGAGGCGCGCATGGCTTTGGCCGCTTCGTCCTTCGGATTCTCCTTGAGGATCTCCTCAATCACTTTCGACGCCTCGGGTCTCTTGCCCCACGCGATCAATGCATCCGCGACGCGCCTCTTCAGAACGAGTTGGTCCTCCTTCTTGGCGGCGTTCTTCACGCCAGCCTCGTATTGCTCGACAGCCTTGGCGAACTCCCGGAACCTAAGGTAGAA
>JAEHDI010000371.1 GCA_016880505.1 Bryobacterales bacterium
GCTTCGGTGATGCCCTCCTCGAGCATCTGGCCGTCTTTCGCTTCCTTGTAGTAGAGGAACATCTCCTTGTCGACGGGGTCGTAGAGCTGTCCCTGGCTGGCGTAGATGCCGAACTGGCGGAACATCGACTCCATGCCGAAGGTGCGCGCTTCGTCGGGAATGATCGGCACGATGTACTTGCCGAGCTCGGGGTGTTTCAGCAACAGCGTGAGCACCCGGACGAAGGCCATGGTGGTGGAGACTTCGCGGCCACCGGAGCCGGCCACGGATTCGGCGAAGAACTCGAGGGGAGGCGCGGTGATCTGGATGGGCTTCGGACTGCGCGCGGGCATGTATCCGCCGAGCTCTTTGCGCCGCTCGTGGAGGTACTTCGCTTCCTCGCTGTCTTCGGGCGGGCGGTAGAAGGAGACGGTGAGGACCGTTTCGTCCGGGATGGGGATCTCGAAGCGGCGGCGGAAGTTCTCCATCTCCTGCTCGTTGAGCTTTTTCTGCTGGTGGGTGACGTTGCGGCCCTCGCCGGCTTCGCCGAGTCCGTAGCCTTTGACGGTCTTGGCGAGGATGACGGTGGGGGCGCCCTGGTGTTCTACCGCGCGCCTATAAGCGTTATAGACCTTGACGGGGTCGTGGCCGCCGCGCGGGAGCTTGGCGAGTTGTTCGTCCGACAGGTCCTTGACTAGGTCGACAAGCTCGGGGTATTTGCCGAAGAAGTCCTTGCGTACGTAGGCGCCGCCGCGCGCCTTGAAGGCCTGGTATTCGCCGTCGACGCACTCGCCGAAGCGTTTGATCAGGAGGCCGGAGGCGTCGCGGGCGATGAGTTCGTCCCATGCGCCGCCCCAGAGGACCTTGAGGACGTTCCAGCCGGCGCCGCGGAAGGCGGACTCGAGCTCGTCGACGATGCGGCCGTTGCCGCGGACGGGACCGTCGAGGCGCTGGAGGTTGCAGTTGACGACGAAGATGAGGTTGTCGAGCTTCTCGCGGGAGGCGAGTGTGAGCGCGCCGAGGGACTCGGGCTCGTCGGATTCGCCGTCGCCGACGAAGGTCCAGACCTTGCGGGGGGTGACGGGGATGATGCCGCGGTTTTCGAGGTACCGCATGAAGCGGGCCTGGTAGATGGAGTTGATCGGGCCGAGCCCCATGGAGACCGTGGGGAACTGCCAGAAGTGCGGCATGAGCCACGGGTGCGGGTAGGAGGAGAGGCCGGGCTGGTCGCGCAGCTCGTGGCGGAAGTTTTCCAGGTGCTTCTCGGTGAGGCGGCCCTCGACGAAGGCGCGGGCGTACATGCCGGGCGCGGCGTGTCCCTGGAAATAGACGAGGTCACCGGGCTGGTCGCCGTAAGAGGCGTGGAAGAAGTGGTTGAAGCCGACCTCGACGAGGGTGGCGAGGGAGGCGTAGGTGGAGATATGGCCGCCGATGCCGGGGTCGTACTTGTTGGCGCGGACGACCATGGCCATGGCGTTCCAGCGGATGATGCTCTTGATTTTGCGCTCGAGCTCGCGGTCGCCGGGGTAGGGGAGCTCTTCGGAGACGTGGATCGTATTGATGTACGGGGTGTTCACGGAGCGCGGGGCCGGGACGCCGGATAGGTGAGCGCGTGCCTGGAGCCGGCCGAGGAGGTAGGCGGCGCGGTCGGGGCCGGCCTCATCGATGAGCTCGTCGAGCGCCTGCAACCACTCGGCGGTCTCCTGCGGATTGAGGTCCTCTTCAGTGACAACTCTGGGCTTAAGCATGATTGGCAGGGGTCTAATACCAAGATAGCATCGTGAGGGGGAGGGGGCGGGAGCGGAGGAGTAGCTGGGGCCCAAACGGAAATCCAGAGTGAAACGATTCACGCCGCGCTGTCACTATGATTCAGATTGCGGAAGAGGACATCCGATATATGCCCTGCCAACTCAGAAGTGGAAGCAGCCCGGCCATCGATTTTGAGGGTCCGGTTGACCAACCGGTCTCGATCAGCGTGCGTGCCACCGGCGACAATCCCGCCGCTGTGGAACTCGACTTTGTTCGTTACAACGGAAAAACCACTCATGTTGACCCCGCCCGGATGACAATTGCGCCAGGGGTGAAACCTCTGATCGTCGGCCTTCGCGGAACAGTCGACGGCCAGATGGGGAACCTAGTCGAAATCTGCGGCGACGGCACGGAAAAGAAACTGAGGAAGTTCAAATACATTGCCCTCGACCCGGTGAAGAGCTATGTCCTGGAGGGTGTGTGATGCAATCCACAAGGTTCCTTTGGGCACTTCCAGTCACTGCCCTCGCGCTGCTAGCGCAACTCTCCCCGCTGTCCCAGGATCTTCGTAGTACCGAGGCGCAGGCCTTTATCACAAAATCGCCAACCGAACGCACTGCGGATGAGATCTCCCAGTTTCTTCAGGACGCGCCAGTGGAATTTAACAACCGCGCCCGCGAACGAGTCGTCGGCCTAATCCAACGCGAGCAAGCCTCAGTGGACTCAGCCCTAGCCAGAGTCCCAACGAACTTGGGGACGGCGTACTATAGCCTGATCCGAGATATCGAAAACAAACGCCTCGACAAGCAGGTTGGTGCGTCTTCTTCATCCGCAGGCGGGACCAGCTTGGTCTCTCGCGGAACGGTACCCAAAATCCTCGGCGTGGCTGTGGAGAACGGCGCTCTACTGCAATCGACACGCGGAACGGTAGCGACGTTTCGAGGTAACCTTTTGGGTATCTCACGCTGGTTCCTGGGGGCGGAAAACTACCCCTACTGTCCTCCAACCTCGACAGACTGCAGCCGGCCGATGGACTTCCTTCGCGGCCTCTCCTTCTCCGCCAGCTTCGACGCCAGCCGTAACAAAGATGTTACCGCCACCGGCACCACGCCCGCCGGCACGTCCACCGGCGCGGTCCTGACCGGCAGCAAACAGCAACTGGAGAGCTGGGGTGTCCGTTGGGATTTCGTGAATCGCCGTGATGTCCAGGATCCGACCTTCGTAGAGGTGTGGCGCAGCAAAATGAAGGATGCCGACCTGCTCAACAAGAAGGAAGCCTTCGCCGACGCCACGGAAAAGCTGGTCAACTTCACGGCCTCACCGGAATACATTGCTCTGCTCAAAGAACTCGCCGCTGATCTCGGCAAACCGCAGGCAGCCACCACCGCCGATTGTGTCCAAATCCTGGAGAACTATCTTGACCGAGCCGTTGCGCTGGCCAAGGAGCTGACCCCCGAATTCGACAAGACGGTCAAAGAGGTGCTCGAGACCC
>JAEHDI010000037.1 GCA_016880505.1 Bryobacterales bacterium
ACGCGAGAGCAGGCCGCAGTTGGAGAGGGCGTTCATCTGCCACTGCATGGCCTCCTTCTGATCCAGAAACCACCAGCCGCTGCCGAGCTGGATCTTCCCGGGAATGCCACCTCCCTGAAAGTTGCCGATCATCGTGGCGCAGGCGTAGTTGTCGGCCGGATTCAGGTTGTAGACGATCGTTTTCGGCAGCGCGTTTTCCTGATCGAGGCGGTCGAGATAGGCGCCGAGAGCGTCGATCTGAGGCCAGCCGCCAATGGAGTCGTAGCCGGTGTCCGGACCGAGTTCCTTCAGCATCCGGGTGTTCGCACCGCGACGCGCGCCGAGGTGAAGCTGCTTGGTCCAGCCTTTCTCGGCGTCTAGCCGGCCGAAGATGAGCATCATGAAAGACGCAAACCGCGCGTGCTCTTCCGGTGTCGCGGGACTGCCCCCTCGGGCCTTGTCGAAGACCTTGGCGGCTTGGCGGTCCGTGCAGAAATCCGCGTAACAGTGATTCAGGCCGTGATCGGAGAGGCGGCAACCCGCCTCGTGAAAGTAATCGTGCCGGCGCCGGAGCGCGTCGACGAGCGCGGGTAGCGTGGCGATGTTCATGTCCGCGGCGCTTTCGAGGCGGTCCACCCAGGCGTTGAAGGCATCCGGCAAGTGAACGTTCAAAGCCTTGTCCGGGCGGAACGTGGGAAAGACGCGCGTCGTAAGCCTTGACTCGGCGATGGCCTTGTGGTGGACGAGGTCGTCGCTCGGATCGTCAGTCGTACACAGCGCGGCCACATTGAACTTACGGAGGATGCCCTGGGCGGTCAGATCGTCGCCTCCGAGCATGCAGTTGGCTCGCTCCCAGACGGCGGGTGCGGTGTACTCGTCGAGCAGATCTTCGATGCCGAAGTAGCGTTTCAGTTCGAGGTGAGTCCAGTGATAGAGCGGATTGCGCAGAGTGTGAGGAACAGTCCGCGCCCACGCTAGAAACTTCTTCCACGGCGAAGCGTCGCCGGTGCAGTATTGCTCGTCGACGCCGTTCGCGCGCATCGCCCGCCATTTGTAGTGGTCACCCTCAAGCCAGATCTCGAACAGGTTGGCGAAGCGCCGGTTTTCCGCGATGTCCTTCGGGGGAAGGTGGCAGTGGTAGTCGAGAATCGGCTCAGCCGCCGCGAATTCGTGATAGAGCCGGCGGGCAGTGGCGGTAGTGAGCAGGAAATCCTCGTGGATGAAGGACATGGCGTCGCCTCGCTCAACTGAGGAAGATCGGCTTGATGTGCCGGTCGAAGAGGTTGGTGATCACGTTCCGCGCGATCGGTTCCGCGCAGGCATCCAGCATGCCGTAGTAACGGTCACCCATCTTTGCGGCCACCTTGTAGCCGACATGGAGGAGCTGGCGGACGTGCGGATTGAACTCCGGGCAGCGGGGGTCGTGGCGCACGGCCGCGACGTACTGCTCCGACGGCCACGCCGTCACGGTCTCGGGCGTGGGCAGCTTCGCCGGGTCGACGTCGATGACCGAGGCATAGGGAGCGCAAAGCTCCTCACGGGCGGCGTACGCCTTGACGTAGACACTGCGGGCGAGCGCAAGGCCATCGCCGCCGGCTTCGGCGAGTCCGATCAATTCTTCAAGCCAGGTGGTGCCTGCGGTCTTGACGTGTACGCCGGCGCCGAACTTCGCGAGCGAGCGGCGGATGGGACCGTAGATGGAGAACTTGTCGCTGCCGGAGTGGACGCTCAACTTCAGCGTTTCGGGCAGGCCGTAGTTCTTCACGGCGTAAGCGATGGTGGCGATGTCGCTGGAGAATTCCTCGGAGAATTTCGCTCGGTCGCCCACGTAGTCGACGCCCTTGTTGAAGCGTCCGGTGAACTTGGGCGCGATGGTCTGGATGGGGATTCGCTCGCCGGCGATTGCGGTGAGGATAATCAGCAGTTCGGCCGGGACCTGCGGGGCGTCGGTCTCGTCCATGGAAACTTCGG
>JAEHDI010000372.1 GCA_016880505.1 Bryobacterales bacterium
ACACCATGCAGCACCTGACGGCGAGCGTGGCCACCTACTGCGTGGGGCAGGCCTCCAGCATGGGCGCGGTGCTGCTGGCGGCCGGCACCAAGGGGAAGCGCTTCGCCCTGCCGCATGCGCGAATCATGATCCATCAACCGCTTGGCGGTTTCCAGGGACAGGCGACCGACATCAGCATCCATGCCCAGGAAATCCTGCGGCTGCGCGACGAGCTCAACCAGATCCTCTCCCTGCATAGCGGGCAGAGCATGGAGCGGATCGCGGCCGATACCGAACGCGATTTCTTCATGGGTAGCGACGCCGCGAAGGAGTATGGTATCATCGACGGCGTGGTGCAGAGGAAAAGCTGAACGTTCCGGTGAGGTGACGACGTGACCAACAAGAGTGGCCAAGGCGGCCAGCTGACCTGCTCCTTCTGCGGCAAGGCCCAGGAGGAGGTAAAGAAACTCATTGCCGGGCCCGCCGTCTACATCTGCGACGAGTGCATCGAGTTGTGCAAGGATATCATCGCCGAGGAAGCCCAGCCCGACGATGTGGCCGGGCGTTCCGGCAAGCTGCCGAAACCCGCCGAGATCAAGGAAATTCTCGACGATTTCGTGGTCGGCCAGGAACGGGCCAAGAAGGTTCTGGCCGTCGCGGTCTACAACCATTACAAGCGGGTTGAAGGGGGCGATCGCCCCGGCGATATCGAGCTCCAGAAAAGCAACATCCTGCTGCTCGGCCCGACCGGCAGCGGCAAGACGCTGCTGGCGCAGACTCTGGCCCGCGTGCTCAACGTGCCGTTCGCCATCGCCGATGCCACCAGTCTGACCGAGGCCGGCTACGTTGGCGAAGACGTCGAGAACATCATTCTCAACCTGCTGCAGGCCGCCGACTACGATCTCGAAAAGGCCCAGAAGGGGATCATCTACATCGACGAGGTCGACAAGATCGCCCGCAAGTCCGACTCCCCGTCGATCACCCGCGATGTGTCCGGGGAAGGGGTGCAGCAGGCCCTGCTCAAAATCCTCGAGGGCACGGTCGCCTCGGTGCCGCCGCAGGGCGGCCGCAAGCACCCGCAACAGGAATACATCCAGATCAACACGAAGGACATCCTGTTCATCTGCGGCGGCGCGTTCGACGGCCTCGAGAAGATCATCGAGTCGCGCGTGGGCCGAAAGCAGATCGGCTTCACGCAGGAAGAGGTGAAGAGCGGCAAGGCGAAGCAGATCGCGAAGAATCCGTTCGCGGAGGTCGAGCCGGACGATCTGCTGCGTTACGGGTTGATCCCCGAGCTCGTGGGGCGACTGCCGGTGTGCGTCCCGCTCGAGGCGCTCGACGAGGATGCGCTCGTGAAGATCCTCAAGGAGCCCAAGAACGCGCTCACGAAGCAGTACACGAAGCTGTTCGAGCTCGAGGAAGTGAAGATTAGCTTCGAGGAAAGCGCTCTCCGCGCGATCGCGACCAAGGCACTCAAGCGCGGCACTGGCGCTCGCGGCCTGCGCGCGATCCTCGAGGAGATCCTCATGGACGTCATGTTCGAGCTGCCGAGCCGCGAGGACGTCGTCGAGGTCAAGGTGACCGAGCCGTGCGTCACACAGGGCACTCCTCCCCTGCTCGAGATCTCACCGAAGCGACAGAAGAAGGAAGCCTAGACCAGAACTGGTTACTGCTTACTGGAACTGGTTACTAGAGATGACACCCTCGGGACGCCAATAGCCTCCCGAGGGTTTTCACATCTAATAACCAGTTCCAGTAAGTAGTAACCAGTGAGGCTTTGTTCGGCTCCGCGTACTGTCGCGGTGCGGTAGATTTGGGGCATGTCTTTGATCCTTACGCGCGACGCCGAGCGCTTTCAGGTCCCAGAGCGGCTGCCCGTTCTTCCGCTGCGCGATGTGGTCGTGTTCCCATACGTTGTCATGCCGCTCATCATCGGGC
>JAEHDI010000373.1 GCA_016880505.1 Bryobacterales bacterium
ACGCTGATACCGAGGAGGCGTGGAATCGTACTCTGTGTCATGGCTGGGTGATCCGGCGAAGAGTATACACAATTCACGCGACGGTCTCGATGCGCCGGCCGATAAAATCCGATGCTAATATCCGAAGTGTGGATAAAGCCTGGATGACCAAGGGGCTCTGGGTTGTGGTTCTGTGCACATCTAGCGCACCCGCACAGATATTCTCCGTCGGCGTGAAAGGCGGGACACCTCTTTCGAGCTCGACGGCCACGGGCGTGGTCGGCGGGCGCGGCGGCTTCGGTCCCTTCGCGTTGAACATTCGGCGCTACACGATCGGGCCGACCTTCGAGGTTGCACTGCCGTTTCAGCTAAGAATCGAAGTGGACGCCCTCTACCAGCGGCTAGATACGACCGACCACAAGTTCTTCAATGAGCTGTTCGGCACGATTACACGACAGGCGGCGAATACCTGGGAGTTCCCGATGTTGTTGAAGAGGGTTTGGCTGCGTGGGCCAGTGCGGCCATTCGCAGTCGCGGGCGGGGCCTTTCGGCGCATCAACTCGATGGAAGGAAGCACCGAACAGTTCACCTCGGGTTTTGATCCGCCTTACTCCCTGAGCCGATACGAGGTCGATTATGAGCTTACTGAGGGCGGCATCGTGGTCGGGTCGGGTGTGAGGCTTGCGGCATGGCGTCTCCAGGTCTCGCCGGAAATCCGCTACACGCGCTGGACCGCTCTGCGCTTCCAGCCCACGCAAAACCAGGTGGAGTTTCTGGTGGGTGTGACGTTCTAGGACAACGCACCGATGCCCCATAAGTGGTGCAGGGTGCGAGACACTTACCGGGCGCAGAGCGGCTGGCGGTCAAATCTTGGGTTGTACCGGTACTCACAATTGTTCCCAGCGCCTGAAAAAAACTTGCATCGGCGTAAGGGTTACTGTAGCATACAGTTATCTGGGTTTACTCGATCATTTTTAACTGACTTTACTGGACTTCCAGCGGTCGTCTTGAAACAGAAGTAATTCTTAGCTGCTCCGCTTCGTATTGAGCACTCTTGAGGGCCCCCTGAGGCCGGGCGGGCAGACTACGTTCGCACGCGGGAATCCTTGGTTAATTAGAAACGCACAATATGAGCCCGGATCATTAAGGTTTCTATCTTCAATCCAGGATAATTGCCCTGGACGCTGGAACTTAAACTTATGGAGAAGACGAATCATGTCGCTACGCATCAATGATGAAGCGCCCAATTTCACGGCGGAAACGTCGCAAGGCACCATCAATTTTCACGAGTGGATCGGCGACGGGTGGGCGATCCTATTTTCCCACCCCAAGGATTTCACACCCGTTTGCACCACGGAACTCGGGTACATGGCCGGGTTGGAGCCGGAATTCTCGGAGCGCAATTGCAAGATCATCGGCCTCAGCGTGGACCCGGTTAGTAACCACAACAAGTGGGCCGTGGACATCGAAGAGACTCAGGGCCACAAGGTGAAATACCCCATGATCGGAGACCCGGAACTCAAGGTGGCCAAGCTTTATGACATGCTGCCGGCCGACGCCGGCGATACTTCCGAAGGCCGCACCGCGGCCACGAACGCCACCGTGCGTACCGTGTTCGTGATCGGTCCCGACAAGAAGATCAAGCTGATGCTCAGCTATCCCATGAGCACGGGCCGGAACTTCGACGAAGTGCTGCGGGTTCTCGATTCGATTCAGCTCACCGCCAAGCACAAAGTGGCAACGCCGGTGAACTGGAAGGAGGGCGACGATGTAATCATCCTGCCGTCGGTGTCGGAGGAAGAGGCGAAACAGAAATATCCTGGCGGTTGGCGCGCGCCCCGCCCGTACCTTCGTATTGTTCACCAACCCAAGTAAGGCAGGCTATTTAGCAAGGGGGGGCAGTCTATACGCCTATACGATCACGCGTGGTAGTGCTCGGCGCCGGCTTCGGGGGCCTCGAGCTGACGACGATTCTTTCGGACGCTTTCGGCGGTGCGATCGACATCGTGCTCATCGACAGGGGCGATGCGTTTGTCTTCGGCTTCTCGAAACTCGACGTGATGTTCGGACGGCAGATGCCGGCCAACGTGCGTCATCTATACCGCGACATTGTCAAACCGGGCGTTCGGTTTCTGCAGTCCACGGTGCGATCCATCGACCCGGCCGCCCGGCGCGTGCTGACCGACGATGGAACGTTCGAGGCGGACGTCCTGGTGGTGGCGCTAGGCGCCGACCTCGATCCGGCGGCCACCCCGGGGCTGGTAGAAGGCGGCAACGAGTTCTACTCGGTTGCGGCAGCCTTCGCACTGCGCGACGCGCTCCCTCGGTTCGAGAGGGGCGCGGCCATCGTCGGCGTGACAGGGAAGTCATTCAAGTGCCCTCCCGCCCCCAGCGAGACGGCTTTGCTGCTGCACGATTACCTCACCGTTCGCGGGCGACGTGAGGCGACCGAAATCTCGGTGGTGATGCCCTTCGGTACGCCCATTCCCCCTTCGCCCGACACCTCGCAAGCGATCCTCGCCGCTTTCGCGGAGCGCGGCATCAGATTCGTGAAGGACAGCCTAGTGCAGGCGCTCGACCCGGGCCGGAAGGTGGCCGTTCTTAGCGACGGGACCGAGATGCCGTATGAGCTGTTTCTCGGCGTGCCGGTGCATCGTGTGCCGGCGGTCGTCGTCGAGTCCGGGCTTGCCGCCGATGCCTATGGCTGGGTGCCGGTGAACAAGAAGACGCTGGAAACGAACTTTCCCGGTGTCTACGCGGTGGGCGACGTGAACGGGGTGGGCACGCCCAAGGCGGGTGTCTTCGCTGAAGGCGCGGCGCGCGTCGTCGCGGCCGCGATTATCGCGCAGCTCCGCGGAGGGCCGTCACCCGAGGCTTACAAGGGGGCTGGCTCTTGCTATGTGGAGT
>JAEHDI010000374.1 GCA_016880505.1 Bryobacterales bacterium
CGTCTCGAGCCGCGCGTGCCCTTCCGTCCAGACCGCCCGGTGCAGTCGTTGCCTCCCTCGGCTCCCTTGGAAGATTGGAGCCTGGTCCGCACCGCGGACGGCAAAGCCGGCTGGGTGCTCTTTCGCCTGCTCTACATGGCGATTCCCGATGAAGTGGCGCAGTACGCCGAAGGGCATCGCATCACCTCCTATTTCTCGCTTGGAGAGGTTCACGACGGCGACGCCGTCAAGCACAACTGGCTCTGGACCACGATTACCCAAGGCATGGAGCCGTACGAGTTCGACAGCTTCCGCATCTTCGTCTGGAGCCAGAGACGTCACCGCTACGAAACGGCGTATATCGAGAGAAATCTTCGCGGATACTACCCGGCTGAGGTCCATTCGCAGCAGGGGGAACCGCCGAGTTTCTCGCTGATCATCGAGGACAAGGACGGAACGCGCTCCAAACGGACCTATGCGTTTCAGGGCTATCGCATCCGTATGATCACAAGCGCGCCCTGGAATCCTCCGGACGAATTCCCGGAGCGCAACGCCAGCGCCGAGCTGCCTTACCAAGAGCAGGATCAGCGGTCCTTCTTCGGCCGCCTGTTCGACAAAGTGAAGGGGATCTTCGGCCGCTGACTCTAGGGAATCTGTTGAAAAACCCGCCGGCATTGGCGCCCGACACAGCCTGAAGGCTCTGCCACCACTGAGAATCAACTGCTTACGGCCTACGGTGGCACAGGCTTCAGCCTGTGGCGCGGGTTTTCAGCACCCTGCTCAGTCCTCCGCGCCGCTCACGGCGGCCGGAGGCGCGCCGGCAACGAGTTCCACTGCTTTCTTCGCGCGGCTCAGATCGTTGGCGGCGAGTTTGATCCGCGCTGACTGAGTCCCCGCCACCGACAGCCACGTGCTCGTGCCGGCGCGGGCGCGACAGCCGTGTACAAAGGCATCCCGGACGTTTTGTAGCCGGACCGCGCACGGGGCGTCCGGCAGGACCGCCAGGTCCGCTCCCGCAAGCTCCAGACCTTCGATGTCGTCGCAGATCATCGCCACCCGGACGTCCGGCTTCTCGAAGCCGGCCTCCACGTTCCGGAACGCGACGTTGCGCGCGTGGCGGCAGTAGAACCCGTAGGCCGGCAACGCACCGAACATCGCGAATTCGGGGTACTTCTCGGGGACCTCGGCCACCTCCTTGCCGGGGTCTTCTTTTTCGCTTCCGCCGGCAAACGAGATCCGTATGTTGCTCAGGGTGACGTTCTCGATCAGGTGTTCCGGAATCCCGGAAATCGCGCAGCCCACCGGACCTGCGCCGGTGATCTGCACGTCGCTGATCTGCACGTTCCGGAGGCGCCCGATGCCCGGCCGCTGTCCGCCCTCGACGAACGGACGGGCGCGATTCCCGAGACGGATAAAGATGGGGCCGCCCACGTTCCGCATGGTGATGTTCGACACGTTTACTTTGTCGAGCACGCCGCCGTCCACGCACTCGATCGCGATGCCGCCGAGCCGTGTGTCGTAGATGGTCGAGTTGGAGAAGACTATATTTTCGAAGCCGCCGTTGGTCTCGGTGCCGAGCTTGAAGGCGTTACAGGCGGTGCTCAGCACGCAGTTGGTGACGGCGACGTCCTTGCACGGTCGGTCTGCGGTACTCTTCAGCACGATCGCGTCGTCGCCCGAGCTGATGTCGCAGTCCGAGATCCGCACGCGTTCGCAGCAGTCGATGTCGATCCCGTCGTTATTGTGATTCACGCGGCTGTGGAC
>JAEHDI010000375.1 GCA_016880505.1 Bryobacterales bacterium
ACCATCGCTTTCCTCCGCAAGCCTTCTGAGGCTGCGACCAGATGCATGCTGGTTCTCAAACCGCAGCGGGGAGGGCACGAACGGGTATTGGCGGAGGTGGATCTGTCCGGTTTGGATGGGCCATATCTGACCTGGACGCCGGACTCGAAATGGCTCGTCTGCCCTGTGTGGGGAGGCGGCCATTGCGCTCTGCACTTAGTCTCTGTCGAGACGGAACAGCACCGGCGTTTAACGAGCCCGCCGGCCGACGCGGTTGGCGATACGTCGCCCGCCGTTTCCCCGGACGGACGTACACTGGCGTTCACCCGTGAGTCGTCTGTTGCCGCCAGAACAGACCTTTACCTCGTCTCCCTTGGGGAGGGCTACACGCCGCTCGGCGAGGCCCGCAGAGTTCCTTCGGACAACTTATGGAGCGGTGATCCGAGTTGGACACCAGATGGAAACGAAATTGTGTTCTCTTCGGGTACGTTCACAGCGTCCGGCCTCTGGCGGATGGCGGCGTCCAAGCCCGCCGCGCCGCGCAGGCTTCCTTTCGCTCCGGACAATGCTTTCGCGCCGGCACTTTCGCGGCAGGGGAACCGTCTGGCGTATGTGGTTTCGAGATACGTTACCAGCATCTGGCGCGTGGACTTGCGCGAGCCCGGTCGCAAGCGCGGCGCCCCGGTGCAGTTCAGCTCCTCCACACGGCGGGACAATCAGCCTTCTTACTCGCCGGACGGCAAACGAATTGCGTTTGTGTCAAACCGGTCGGGGAACGAGGAAATCTGGATCTGCGACAAAGACGGATCATATCCCGCACAATTGACCTCGGTTGGAGCGAGCCTCGTGAGACCACCGCGATGGGCCCCCAACGGCGAGAGTATCGCGTTTGAAGCAAACCCCGGTGGAAATCAGGACGTCTATGTCGTCAGTGCAAATGGCGGGGCAGCGCGCCGGCTGACCGCAGATCCGGGCCCTGACCAATGGCCGGACTGGTCCCCGGATGGCCAGTCGCTTTACTTCGTCCGCACTCGCGGCAGCACGAAAGACATCTGGAAGATGCCCGTCACCGGTGGAGAGGCGGTTCAGATCACGCGGAATACGAATGCGGACATCCCGCAGGTGTCACCCGATGGATCATTTATTTACTACTCGAAGGGTTATCCGAATCCGTCGAGCATATGGAGGGTGCCGGCCGCCGGGGGCGAGGGTACGAAGGTGGTCGATGGAGTGGCGTCCAGCGGAATGACTTGGACCGTTGTGCAAGGGGGAATCTACTTCTTTAGTGAAGCCGACGGCAAGGGGCAAAGTGATCTTTCAGTTTACGAATTCGCGACCGGCAGGGCCCGAAAAATCCTGACCATCGAGCGGCCGGGCAGGAGGGGTGGCATTGCGGTATCCCCGGACCGCCGGACGATCCTATTCTCGAAAGCGGACGCGGCCGGCAGCGACCTGATGCTGGTGGAGAACTTCAAATGACCGGCCGCACCATTTCGCACTACCAGATCCTCGACAAGCTGGGCGAGGGCGGGATGGGTGTGGTTTACAGGGCCCGGGACACCCACCTCGACCGGTTCGTCGCCATCAAGGTCCTGCCGCCGGAGAAGGTCGCCGATCCCGAGCGCAAGCGGCGGTTCGTACAGGAA
>JAEHDI010000376.1 GCA_016880505.1 Bryobacterales bacterium
ATGCCGTGAATGCCGATGGCCAGGGTGATCGCGCCTTTTTCCGCCAATTCAATCATCGGTCCGATCTTGTGGACGCCGGCGCCCGGCACGCCCAGAATCGCCGGGTATTTCCCGGCAGCCGTGGGCAGCGCCAGCATGCCGAAAACGTTCGACCGCCCGGTATTCTGCAAGCTGACGTGGTACACGTCCACCACTGCCGTCGACAGTTCGGGAATCAGGGTTCGGCGCGCATCCACGGGCACTTTGGCGAGCTCTTCTTTCGCCGACGTCCAGAACGAGTCGAAGTCCTCCGGGTCGCGCACCACCGGCTGGATCTTCTCCGGCGCGAAGGCAGCGGTCGCGATTCCCTGGTACGTGTTCCCGCCGTCCGTCACCTTGGCGATGCAGCGCAGGAATCCCGGCGCCTGCATGGTGCCGCCGTCAACGCGCAGGCCGTCGCGCCCCAGGGCTGCTGTCCTGGTTGCCGCCGGCGGCATCATCTCGGGAGCCACCGAGTACGTGACCTCCGCGCCCGTAATCTCACTGCCGTTACGGACGGCCCGGATGAGAAACACCGCCTTCTCGCCCGGCACATACTTCCAATCAGGATGGTCCGGCGCGACCAGCACCTCGATGCGCCCCACCTGCACCTCAGCACAGGTCAGCAGGCCCGTGCAAATCAATGCCGCCAACATTCGTTTCATAACGCTCCAGTTTCTCACGACGCGCGCACGGTCAAGCCATGGGCAAGGCGTATCGTGGGTGCTGGCGTGGCCTTGTGATCTACCTGCTGATTTAAAGGGGGCTGTGGTACGCCCGACCGGAATCGAACCGGAAACCTCCAGCTCCGGAGGCTGGCGCTCTATCCAATTGAGCTACGGGCGCACGCTTGAGACAACACCATTGTAACGGCTTCCGCGCGGCGGCGAAAGCTGCTTAGGAAGACTTCTTCTTCGCTGGGGGAGATAATCGCTTCGCGGCGGGGGCCTTCTTGCCTGCCGGTTCCTTCAACAACTGGTCCAAGGAGGCGCGGATGTTCTTCTCCTGGTCGAGGAAAAACTTGTCGTCACCCAAGTACTGACCCCGGATTGTTCCACTCCGGTCGATCAGAACCAGAATCGGAACATACGTCCGAAGCATCGGCGAGCGCTCAATGAACGTAAACACCGGATCCCGAGTGTCGTAGCCGACAGGGAACGAAATGCCACGCCGCTTGGTGAAATCCGGTACCAGCATCATCGACATCTCGTTGAACGCTACGGCTACCGGCTGGAAGCCTCGCGGACCGTACTCCTTCTGCAACTTGTCCACGAGCTGACAGGTCGTCCCGCAATGTGGGCATTCGGTCGATACAAACAGCAGCGCGACAACGTTTCCGCGCAGGCTGCTCAGCAGGATCTGCTTCCCCGTCGTCAGCTTGATGGCATACTCCGGCGCCGGCCGCGGCACGTTATTGCCGAAGGCCGCCAGCGCGACCAAGACCAGAACGCCAAGACCTGCAACCAACCGGCGTGTCAATTCAACCCTCCTCAATCCTTTCAGTTTACCTTAGGATACGCGGCCGCCTCAGCCAGGGAGTTCATCCCTTCCAGGCTGCTCACGCGCGCGCCGTTCAGCCGCACGATGAAATAGCCGTCGTCTCCGCGACCTTCCACCTTGCGCTCGCTGTCCAGGCTCACTTTCATCGCCTTCCACTTCTTCGCCAGAACTTGGCGGTACAGGCCGAAATACTCCCGCGCAACCGCTTCGCTCTCCCACTCCACCACATATGCGAGGACTGTGTGCTTGTCCTTCTTGTCTTCGAGCACGCGATACCGGCCGCCCTTCCACCGGCTTGACAGCGACTCCGCCTCCTTTTCTCCGGCATACTGGCGGAGCAATATGGCATGATCCAGCTCGCCGATGTAGCCCTCCGTAAGTTCCTCGTAATCCTCCTCTGAGGAGACGGACGGGAGTGCCGGCTCAGTAGGTTTCACCTCCTGAAAGTATTTCTCGGGATGCAGGATCTGCTGGGAGCTCACGGGCGGCTCGCGGAAGATCCTCGCGAAGGCCTCCTGCCCGAATTTCTCCACCAGCGCGTGCTGAAACAGCATCCCCTGGGAGTAGGGGAACAGCAGCGTCTCCCGCATGTACAACGGCGCGGCATCGAATACCGGAAACTGTCCCTGCGACATCTGCGCCGCCCGGCTCATCAACTGCACAATCGCCGGCGATGTCTTCAACGATTGTCCGGTCCGGCGGGCGAGGTATTCCGACATCAGCCACGTCGCCTGGCCCTCCATCACCGCCATCCGCGCGGTGGCGCTGTCGTCGCTCTTGTTGGCGAGGTCGATGAACTGCTCGAGGTTGAAGTGCTGGTCCGCGAGAGCGTGGGCCAGTTCGTGCACGAGAGCGACCTGCTGGACCGCTTCCGGAGCCGACTCGAGAATGAACAACTTCTTCTTGCGAAAGTCGTAGAACGCCGCAGCTTGCTCGGTCATCAGCTCTACGCTGGTCTTCTTGAGGTCGAAGTCCTGCGGCACGAAGCCGAACTTCTTGAGCGCCAGCTCTTCGGCGCGGATCTCTTCAGGCTTGATGAACTCCTTGATCCGTTCGTTGAGAAATTGGTTGACGCGCGCCTTGTCGATCGTGTCGTAGGCGACCTTTTTCACCGGTTTCATCCCGGTAATCTCGGTCAGGCCGGCGAGCACCTGCTCGATTTGGTTGAAGAGTTCGTTGGACCCTCCTCCTAGCCGCACCACCTGAGACGCGGCTCGCAGATGGGCGGCACCAACCCCTGACAGAACAACAAGAAGACCGGCAAGGAGTTTTTTCATTCGTACTTTTCTGGGAATTGCGCTTCCTCTCAGGATACCCGATTGCGCGGTCTGCCTTGATACGATCAGAATCGAATGGAATCCGGCGTTCCAGAGCACGAAGACGAGCCTGTCCGCATTCCGATTACAGACGTGTTTGACCTGCACAGCGTTCCCAACCGCGACGTGCGGGCGATCGTCGAGGCGTACCTGGAGGAGGCGGCCGCGCTCGGGTTCCCCTGTGTCCGAATCATCCACGGGCGGGGAATCGGCGTGCGGCGTGAGATCGTTCGCTCGGCGCTGGCGCATTGCGAGTTCGTCGAAACGTTCGGCGACGCACCAGCGGAGGCCGGCGGATGGGGCGCAACGGTTGTGACGCTGCGGGCTGCCGGTCAGTCCAGGCGGTAAAGCCTGGCGCCGGCGCGCTCACCCAGCGGAGTCATCCCCCAGGCGATGTGGTTTGTCCGAAACTCCCCAGCCCCGTAATCGTGGTCCCACAACAACAGGTAGTTGACCCCGCGCCGCTTCAGTTCCGCAACCGCCGTCCGTCTGAGATCCGGGAGAGTCGTGACATTTTCGTTATCCGGTTCCCCGGGGAGCCTCGTCCACTCGCCCGAGGCCAGTTGTCCCTCAAGACTCAGCCGGATCTTGTACTGGTCGCGTGAGCAGTCAAGCCACACGGAATCCGCCAACTCGGCTTGGCCGAAGTCAACCTCGAGAAACATTCCGGGCTCCAGGTTCTGCCAGCTTCGCCAGCGTGTGACTGGGTTGCCGTCGACGGCCATCCATGCGTCCCAAGGATATGGATGCGCCTGGATCTTCCAATGTGGGGAGTGCGGGAGTTCCCGGCCGTCATGCAGAGCGCGAAACTCGCTCACGCTCCAGATGTCGGCCTCCGCTGTCGCCGTCTGTATCACACGGACCTTGCGCAGTTGCCGGGCCGGAAAGTGAAACTTGAGTCGCCAGGTCGGTCGAAAGTCTTCAATCATCGCCGTCCAGAGCACATCGGTCAAAGTGCGGTTAGACGCTGCCTGGTAGCCGATCAGGATCTCTCGTGTGGTGTACGCCTCGAAAACCGGGCTCAGCGCGAGGACTTTCTCGCCTTTGGGTACCGTGGCCTCGATGAACCGGGCGACGACG
>JAEHDI010000377.1 GCA_016880505.1 Bryobacterales bacterium
GGCTTTGTCAGACAAGACGTGGGTTTCCCTGAATTTCTTCCTCGAAAAACCCCTACAGCCGGTGATTCGCAGCAAGACAAACTGCTGTTTTCAAAGGGTAGTCGCACAGTACCGTTCCCGATCGAGTTCCGATTCGAGATCAGTATCTAAAGCCCGTTTTCGTCACGGTCGTGTTTTCGACGACCTCGAGTCGTCGGCCGCCCTAGCGATCGCCACCAACGCAGATGTTGCGGTTCACACCCGAGCCGGAAAAATCGAGCGGGCCCTTGACCTTGTGCTTGTATTTCGTCAGCAGGTCAGCGCAGACGACCTCGGGCGTCTCCAGATCGCCGCCGCAATGGAAGCCGGCCGCTGGGGGCTCTGCAGCGCGCGAACGCGAGGGGACTCGCTACCTCGGTATCCCCCAACGCGATCGCACTGGACGGGACGATCCAATCCCGACGCGCACGCGAGTAGCTCACGCGACTCTCCGGACATCGATCGCTCTGACACCGGTACCCGCATCACCCATGAAATGATGGCGGCATTCCCGGGCAGCGGGTCATCGCGCCGAAAGCGAGTTGATGGCTGAGACGCCGCCCACTAGTGCGACCGGCACCGGCTGGGAGCGCACGCCCTGGCACGCGACGCAGCGGGCGGCGTGGGGGTGTTGAGGACGGTGGAGGACTCCCGATGAAGCAGCAGATTGTCGAAGGAGGATGCACCCAGCGCCCCTTTCGGGTTCGGAGGCAAGCTCCCAAGGTGTAAGCCGACCAAACAGGACGCAGAGCGACTCGTTGCTCGTGTTGATCGCTTCATGCACCGGGTGGGTCGGCCATGGTGCGCTTTGCGCCGCGTGCTACGAAAGGCTCGACCCTAGTTGACTTGGCGATCGCCACACGGTCAGAGCGAGGCTACCTTCGGTCGCCGTGGGGAGGAACAGTCAGCGAAGCGCTCTTACAGGACGGGGCGCGGTAAGAACGTGCGTGACGACGAGTTGCCTGGTCAGTCCATGCATCGAGAGAAAATCGGCCAGATCCTGCCCCGAAAGCTGTTCGTAGCTAACCACCCAGGGTTGTACCCGTGTGGACAGCGTGGCTTTCAGGTCGATGAACAACCCGATTCGGGGTTTCTCGTTCCGGTTGCGAGAAGTCCACTGGATGACGTAGCTGATGGCCAACTCGGCAAGCGCCTGTTGGTCGGAAGGATCGGGCAGCTCGTTGAGAGGCCGCTGTGTGTTGATGTACCTCAGCAACATCTTGGTGTCCGGCTGGTTCAGGGTCCGCACAACGTCAGGGTCCGCACTCTTGCCCGCAAAGCTGGTCGCAAGGTATTCAATCGCGGCGCGGTAAGCCAGACAGTCACCGTGGGTCGCGAGGAAGGTCACGGCGGTGGCGTCAATCCCGAGTCCAACACTGCCTTCGACTGGTTCGATCATAGCCCCAGCGGTTCGGATGACGTGTCGGAAGGGCCGCATCAATGGGTTGAGCCGGCCGTCCATGCACGTGACGAGCGTGGCCGTCGTCGCCGGCTGACTTTGCTCGGACCAATCTGGGAGCCGACCGTCCAGAAATGCCTCTAGGTACTTGACTACCTCTGTGTCACTCATCTCGGAACAGTCCGGTCCTCATCCGTTTGTTGGTTGTTTCCCATCCGGAGGAAAGGTTCCAGTAAGGAGGTGAATTCCATAGGGAAGATGTATTTCGTGGAAGGACTTGCACCCAGCTCTTTCAAAGTCTGGAAGTACTGCAGGCTCATGGTTTTGAAGTCCGCGGTTATGGCCACGGA
>JAEHDI010000378.1 GCA_016880505.1 Bryobacterales bacterium
CGAACTCGTTCAGGTCCGCGCGCACGGCGGTCGAGCCAATGCCCACCGCCGACGCCGTCACGTCCTCGGTCAGCCGCAGTGTGTGGTCCGCCCGGATGAAGAAGGGCGAGATCGTCCACGTCGTCCGGTATTCAATCGGCCCGGGGCGCCTTCCAGCCGCGGCCATCCTGCCGCTAAACTCCAGTCGGACCACGCTGCCCTTCTGAGCCTGGGTGGAGCCCGTAACGGGAGCGTTTTCGTCCGACCACTGATCGACATAGCTCGCGAACGGCGACAATAGGAGATTCTTCCCGGACCCGGCCGGGAACACAATGCTGTCGAGCACGCCGCCGTTCCGCAGGTCGAACTCGATCCGCCAGTAGTCGCTGATTGCGGCAACACGCTCGCCGGCGACGACCTCCAATCGGATTGGACCTCCACCCGGGGCGTCGAGCGCTTCCAGGGAAGGCGTGGCGGCGGGAAGCCCGGCCGCCACACACAGGAACAGAATCAGTTCTTTCATCAGTGTCTACCTGGCCGGCGCGATTTCGAACAACCGGTATTCGTAGCCGTCGAGGTCGGTCATGAACGACCCATCCGCGAGCGTCGCCGGGGCGACCTGCTGCGTTTGGCCGGTCTTGACGTCCTTGACCGTGAGCTTCGCCGCCGGTGGCATGCCGAGATCCTCGGCTTTCACACGCCAGACGATGTTCTTGCGCCGCTCCGCACGAGCGTTAGACACGATGACGACGGCCTGCTCGGGCGAACTGTACAAGGCGCCGTACACGGTCTCCCAGGAGGTCTTCACGATCCCCGCCAGCGCGTCGTGGAACCGGTAGTTCTCCAGGCGATACGGTTTGAATGTGCGGAACAGCTTCAGTGTTTCCGTCTCCACGCCGTCGGCTGTGCCGCCCGACCACGGGAACATGCCGAGCACGACGAGATGCGCGATGTTTCGCTGGTTCCGCTCCACCGGCATGTCGCGCCGGTAGGACGGGCACGGCGAGCGCATGATGCTTTCGGCCAGGACGGTCACGATCGGAACTTCATCCATCACCATGAGCTTCTCCGCGCCGGAGATCTCTTCCATGTTGACGACCAGGTCGGCGAAGTTCTCGAAGGCGATCGACGGCATAGATCCGTAGAGGTGGAGAATCAGCGTGCCGTTCGGCGCGACCAGGCGGCGCGTCCAGGCCAGCAGGTCGATGACTCCATCCGTGCCGAGATGCAGTTTCTCGTTGTGAGCCTTGTTGGTACAGGGAAGCGTCATCACCCAGTCGTAGTAGATGCCGTCGAAGCCGAGCTCCCGGTACGCCTTCTCGATATCCTGCTTGCGGCGCTCGAGCCAACGGGATTGCGGGCACATCTGAGCTCCGAACTCGCCTTTCCCCCAGGCGTTGTGGAAGACGGTGCCGGCCTGGTCGACGCTGCGCTTCCACTCATTCTCGTTCGCCGCGTAGCCTTCCGCCTTCGGGTGGAACTCGTGAATCGAAAAGTAAGGCACTACCTGGATGTTGTGCCTGTGGCACGCTGCAATGACGCGTTTCATCTCGGCCATGCCCTTCTCGTCGTAGGGCGGCCACGCGCCGTCGTGCCAGAAGTTCTCGTCCTCGGAGTAGTCGTTGTGAAGCCGGACGATGTTCACTCCGTTGTCCGCCCACTTCTTGACTTCCGCGTCCGGTGGCCACGGGTGGTTGCCGAACGAGAGATGCATCCACTTCCGGTTGGCTTTCTCGACGACGCGCGGCAGCCCGAGGTAGTAGCTGAACGTGTACTCGCCTTTAGCGACCTTGACCGGAGCCGGAAGACTCAGCGGCTCCATGACGAGGGAGATCGAGCCGCCGTCGTCGGCGACCTTGGCCTCGTAGCGGCCTATGCCGCCTCGCTTC
>JAEHDI010000379.1 GCA_016880505.1 Bryobacterales bacterium
GTAGACGATCGGAAGCATGGCAGCCAGCAAGGTCCACTGGTTGATGTTGCTCGAAACCATGTTCATCAGGGCCATCGGCGCACGGTGGACGGTTCGGGCCCAGTAGAAGGCGGACACCTTCTCGGGGAACTCGGAGACGAGCGGCGCCACCCATTGGACAAAGATAAAACTCGGGATGCCCAGGGAGGCGGAGATGGCCAGGAGGCTGCCGAGGAAAGGCTCAGCGGCAAAGTAGATCATCAATCCACCAGCCACGAAGAATCCGAAAATCAATAGGTTACGGCGGCTCCGCCGCGCCTTGACGATCGTGCGGGGGATCAGCTCTAGTTCGTCGACCCCTTCGGCTTCCTGGGGCGGCATCTTGCGAAGGACCGCGAGGTATGCCACGTACATCAGGATGAGGACGCCTGCATCGATCAGGCCCAGAGAACCCTTCAACCAGACGAAGAAGACGTAGATCAGAGGCACGAGCAGGCCCACGACCTCGACGCAGTGCTCGTCCTCAAGCTCGATCTGCCGTAAAGGCTTACGGTACCGGCGGCGGTAGAACAGAGCGGCGACAAAGTAGATCATGGGCCACCCAAGTCCAGTGAGCAGACGCAAGGCGCCGGTGAGGTTCGCCAGCAGCAAGGGTACCTGTTGCTTCCAGGCGAGAACAAACTCCACTGCGAACTCGGGGAGGGTTTGGAGCCAGGCCAGGATCGCCAAGGCGAAGCCCTGCGCGACAAAGAACTGGGCCGATTCGGCAGCCCAGGCGATCAGCATCGCCGCCAGTAGAATCGCGGGCGTGGCCCAGAGCGCCGTGGAAGGGCCGACGTCCTTGATGGGGATTGCCGCCAAAAGAAAGAGGAGGGCAAAAGTCGTTACTGGGGCGCCGGGAGGCTGAGAGCCGAGTCCCGACGCCTGTCTAGAAGAACGTTGGTTCATTTGTCTTGGTGATTAAAGAGTGCTTCCGAAATTCGGGTCTTTTTTCAGGATAGTCGATTCGGTAGTGGGCCCCGCGACTCTCCTGGCGCGCAAGGGCACAGCGGGCGATGAGAGAGAGCACCTGATGCAGGCTGCGCACTTCGAACAATGCGCGGCTGGGCTGGGGGCAGTGCACCTGCGCCATTTGAACGAGCCGCTCATGTGTTTCGGCAAGACCCTCGCCGGAGCGCAGGATTCCGCAACGATCCCAGGCAAGCCGCCTGAGGTTCTCCTCGGATGTCTCGGGAAAGACGCACTCCGGAAGCGGAGTTGACCCTGAGGCGGAAAATCCGGCCCACTCCCGCATCATGGCGCCGGCCCGGGCGCCGAACACGACGCCCTCTAGCAGGGAGTTGCTTGCGAGGCGGTTCGCACCGTGCACGCCGGTGCAGGCGACTTCGCCCGCAGCGAATAACCGGGGAAGGTTGGTCCTGCCATACAGGTCGGTGCGCACGCCTCCCATCGCGTAGTGGGCCGCCGGGTGCACAGGAGCGGGATCCTTCGTCAGGTCCACTCCATGCTGGAGACAGGTCTCATAGATGCGCGGGAAGCGTTTCCGGGTGAAATCGGCCGGCAGGTGAGTGAGATCGAGGAACACGTGCCGCTCACCGGTACGCTGAATTTCCGCCACGATGGAGCGGGCCACCACGTCGCGGGGAGCAAGATCCTTCAGCGGATGGCAGTGCTCCATAAAGAACTCGCCGGCGGCGTTGCGAAGCCGCGCGCCCTCGCCGCGAAGAGCCTCCGACAACAGGAAGCGGGGGGCTCCTTCGACGTGCAGGGCAGTCGGGTGGAATTGCACAAACTCGATATCGCTGATGGCCGCCCCCGCCCGGTAGGCGGCGGCCACCCCGTCGCCAGTAGCAACGTCGGGGTTGGTCGTCTCGGTGTACACACGGCCAAGACCGCCGGTGGCAAGCAGGACGGCGTGGGCGCGCAGAGGCACCGAGCGCCGCGTGGAGGAATCACAGGCTACGACTCCGACCGTCTCCCCATCGGCGACCAGGAGGTCGGTGACGGCCATATAGCTGTGGAATTGTATGTTTTTCAGAGAGGCGGCCTTGTGGTAGAGAGTGCGGGAGATCTCCCTCCCGGTTGAATCGCCGTGGGCGTGCAGGATCCGGTTTCTACTGTGCGCGCCCTCGCGGCTGAAGGCGAGTTTCAAGCCTTCACGGTCGAACTCGGCGCCCCAATCGATCAGTTGCTGGATCGCGCCGGGACCTTCCTCGACGAGCACCCGCACGGCTTCAGGGTCACAAAGGCCATCGCCAGCGGCAATCGTATCTTGTTCATGCAGTTGGACTTCGTCGTCATCACTGAGGGCGACAGCGATTCCGCCCTGGGCGTACTCCGATGAGGATTCGCGCAAACTATCCTTTGCGACCACGAGTACGCTGCCAGCCTCGGCAAGTTCTATCGCAGCCCGAAGTCCGGCGACACCCGCGCCGACGACCAGAAAATCGGGGGTCATCTACACTGCGATTCTAGCATCCCACGCATGGTACAACCGTTTTATGCCCACGTATTCGGTCACAACGCCGCAACGAAACTACAGCGCGGTGGTCGAGCGGGGATTGCTACCACGGGCGGGTTCGTACGTACCGTCGAAGGCCGGAAAATTGTTTATTGTGACGACGGCGGACGTGTGGGAGCGGCACGGTCTGGCACTGGCATCCGGTCTGGAGGGGCGCGCGTACGAGGTACTGTTCTTCCCCGGAGGAGAGGAGCGGAAACGGCTGGCGGAAGTGGAGATGCTGGCCGAGGAAATGGTGCGCCTGGGGGGGGACAGAAGCAGCCTCGTCATCGCGTTCGGTGGCGGCATCGTCAACGATCTGGGCGGTTTCCTGGCCGCCATCTTCATGCGGGGGATCCCGGTTCTGCAGATTCCGACGACGCTGCTGTCGCAGGTTGACGCTGGAGTTGGAGGCAAGACGGGCGTCAACCTCGTGACCGGCAAGAATCTCGTGGGCTCGTTCCACCAACCGCTGGCCGCGCTGATCGATCCGGACGTCCTCACCACGCTGCCGGAGCGCGAGTACCGGGCGGGGCTGTATGAAGTGATCAAGTGCGGGATCATTCGCAGTGCGGATCTGTTCACCATCCTGGCAGAGCGGCATGCGGACGTGCTGTCACGCGATCCGGACGTAGTCGAAGAGATCATTAGCGAGTCGGTGCGAATCAAAGCGGAAGTAGTCTCCGCGGACGAACGGGAGGGCGGCCTGCGGCGGATCCTGAACTTTGGCCACACGTTCGGCCATGCGCTGGAAGCGGAGACCGGCTACGCCCGGTTCCTGCATGGCGAGGCGGTAGCGTTCGGTATGCGAGCGGCCGTCCGGCTGGCTGAGATGAGGGGCACTCTGACAGCTCGAGAGGGCGCGAAAATCGCCGACACGATCTCACTTTACGGACCGATTCCACCGCTCGACGCGATTTCGGCAAAGAACCTGGTGGCGCGAATGGCCGCCGACAAGAAGACACTGCAAGGCCGGGTTCACTTCGTGCTGCCCGTCCGGATCGGCGAGGTGGAGGTCGTGAGCGGGATCGACGAAGATGACGTTCTCGCGGCTGCCCGAGCCACTCTGGCATGAGCAGGGCCAAACAGACAGAGAGCGGCACCAAACCGCCCGGGGCGCGGACGGAGGCTGAGGCGTCGCGGTGGGTCCAGTCGATGTTCGGCCGGGTAGCTCACCGGTACGACCTGCTAAACCACCTGCTTTCCTTCAATGTGGACCGCTACTGGCGGCGCAGGACCGTCCGGCGGGTGCGTGACGTTTTGCGCCGGCCCGGGGCCCGGGTGATGGACATGTGCTGCGGCACGGGGGACCTGCTGGTGGCGTTGGAGCACGAGCGAGGCGGGCCCGTGTGGGGCAGCGATTTCTGTCATCCGATGTTAGTGATGGCGAGGCGCAAGTTCGCCGAAAGGCGATCCGCTTCGACCGTTTTCGAGGCCGACGCCCTCCAGTTGCCTCTTCCGGACCGGTCGATCGACTTGATCACGGTGGCGTTCGGCTTCCGGAACTTCGCCAACTACCGCGATGGGCTGCGGGAAATGCTGCGGGTCCTGCGTCCGGGCGGCGTCGCGGCCATTCTCGAGTTTTCGCAGCCGCCGAACCGATTGTTCGCGGCACTCTACGACTTCTATTCGAAAAGAGTGCTGCCGCGCGTGGGAGGATTCATTTCAGGCGCGGGGGACGCCTACCGTTACCTGCCGGAATCCGTACGAAGATTTCCGGGCGCCGACGAACTCGCGGACGAGATGCGCCGAGCCGGTTTCGGCGAGGCGACCTTCGAGCGTATGACGGGCGGCATCGTGGCGCTGCACATCGGGGTGGCGGGGGGCTAGATTTTCTGCTGGAGGGACCGATTGGACTCTGGAAGTAGCGAGTTTGATGGGGGACAATGAAGTCATGGTTACGCTCGAAACGTTGCGGCGGGAGAAGCGGGCGGCCATCGTTCAACTGGGCCAGAGGTATGGTGCACGCAACATTCGTGTATTCGGCTCGGTGGCACGCGGAGACAACCAGGCCTCAAGTGACGTAGATTTCCTGGTTGAGTTCGATAAAGGACGAACCTTATTTGATCTCATCGGTTTGCGCCTTGATCTCCACGACCTGCTCGGGGTTGAGGTCGACATCGTGACTCCAAACAGTCTCCGGTATATCCGGGAGCGAGTTTTGGCCGAGGCAGTACCGATATAGAACATGGCGACGCCGGAGCCTCGACTCCTATCTCCTTCACATTCGCGATTGCTGCGAGCGGTTGCAGGAGTGCGCCAGCCTCCGGGACGAGGGTGCGACACCGATCCACATTCTACTGGACGCGGCGTGCCGAAACCTTGAGATTCTTGGCGAGGCATCTCGGAAAGTCGGCCCTGAATTCCGCGCGTCGCATCCCGAGATTCCATGGCGGGAGATGAACGACGTCCGAAACGTGCTCATTCACAATTACGAAGGCGCCGACGCCGACATGGTTTGGGCGATCATAGATCGCGAGATCCCGCAGGTGCTCGCCGCGGTGCGCCGTTTGCTGGGTGAGGGTGCCCTCTGAGTCCGGCTCTGAAGGGTCCTGGAGTTCGTTAGCACTCAATCCATCGCCTGGTCGAAGGCGCGTTCGAGGTCTTCGCGGGAGAGTGAAGTGCTGACGAAAAGCTCCTGGCGGGCGCC
Source organism: Bryobacterales bacterium (assembly GCA_016880505.1). Taxonomy (GTDB): domain Bacteria; phylum Acidobacteriota; class Terriglobia; order Bryobacterales; family Bryobacteraceae; genus JAEHDI01. The sequence goes on from JAEHDI010000379.1 coordinate 5,130, forward strand.
GGCGCTCAAGGCGATCGCTTTCCAGCCGTTGGCGGTGGGGACGGTGACGCGGACTTTCACTTTTCCGCGGGCGTCCCGAACGGGGCGGATGACGCCGGGGATCACGGAACGAACCTCGGGGTTCTGAGCCAGCAAGCGCTCGAGAAGGTCACGCACGCCGTCGATGATGCTGTGCTCGACCTTCAGCTTGCCCTGCGCCGCGCGGAGTCTCATGTGTTACCAGTTTCGCACCGGACGTCCGGGAACCGGAGCGCAAACTTGCCAGAGTTTACCGCTCTCTGCGGTCGCGGCTCGGAAAGCGGGGCCAGCAACAGACAGCGGAATGACGACAGTCTGACTACCTCCAGCCGGCGGTGCCCCGTAGAGGAACAAAGCGGCAGAACGAAGCCACGACGGTCGAAAGCTGGCCGCCGGACTTGGTGACCACCCGCAACTCCTGATCCCAGAGCGAACCGACGGGAATGACAAGTGTTCCGGGATCGTCGAGCTGGTCGAGGAGTTCGGACGGCACATCAGGCGCGGCGGCGGCGACGGAAATCGCGTCGTAGGGGGCGTGCTGCGGGTATCCGGCGGAGCCGTCACCGCAAACGACGACGATGTTCCCGGCCCGGCCCGTGGTTTCCAGATTGGAACGGGCCACGTCGGCAAGCGCCGGGATGATCTCGATCGCGTATACCTTGGCGGCAAGGGCGCCCAGAACGGCGGCATGGTACCCCGAGCCGGCGCCGACGTCGAGGACCGTTTCGGTTCCCCGGAGCTCGAGACACTGAGCCATGAGCGCTGTCATATAAGGCTGCGAGATCGTCTGGCCGTGGCCGATTGAGACCGGCTCGTCGCGATAGCTGAGATCGCGCGATTCGTCGGGCAGAAACAGCTCCCTCGGGATCTCGAGCATCGCCTGGAGGACGCGGGGATCGCGGATGCCGCGGCTTTTCAGTTGCCGCTCCACCATGTCCCTCCGCTGGGCGGCCCAGTACGAAGCTACCAGTTGCTGGTTCACTTGAACTGTTTTCTGTACAGGAAGTCGATACCGAACAGGCCGTTCGCATCGCGGACGGCAAGCACGGACCACTGCCGGTTGACGTTCCACTCCACGCGCACGATCTGCTCCTGCGTCTGGGTCAGGTTGGTGATGTAGGTGAAGGTGATGTCTTTGGATACCTGCTGTTCAAGCGTGAGTCTTGCTTCCGGGTTGTTCTCGATTCCGGTGAGTTTGGGATCGATCTTGATACGGCTGACACCGAAGAAACGCTGGAGGCGGCCGGCCACCGGGGCGGCCAGCGCCTGGCCGACGAGGGTAGCGGCGCCGAATTGTTGCCAGGACTGATCCTGCTCGGACTGCCGCGCGGCAAGGGTCGGGCTACCCGCCGGAGCGCGGCCCACCGCCAGAAGGGCGATGATCTCACTCGGCTGCAGGGGCGGGTCCGAGCGGTAGGAAACGGTGAGTTTATTCGGGGGGCCGGAGAAAGTCACGGTCACGTCGATGCCGCGAACCCTGGTTTCGAGGTCGAGGTTCAGCAGAGGCTCGAGCCGGGCGGGATTCAGGAATGAGATGCTCCCGCGGTTGATGTTGTAACGGTTCCCGAGGAAATTGATCTCGCCTTGTGTCACCGAGACCTGACCGAGCACGACCGGCTTATATGCGGTGCCGCGCAAGCGGAGGTCCGCTTCGGCCTGGACGTCGCGCGTCAGCGTCGTTTCAAAGCGGGCATCCGGAGCGGTCTGAGCGCGCACATCGAACTGCATGTTGCGCACGAGCTCATTCTGCGTTGCCGGGGTCACCATGGGTTTCGAACTGCTAGTAAGGAGGCTGGCGAAATCGGACCGCGGTGTGACGCCCAAGCGCAGTATGGTGACGTCGCCCGACAGCAGGCTTCGCCGGGAGGTACCGGCGAGATTCAGCGTGGCGTTCATGTACGTGCTGAACCCTTCCGGATAGCGCACGCGAACCCTTTCCGCGGTCGCCTGGAGCCGAACGCTCATTTCCCCTACGAAGCCGACAAATCCCTCAAGAGTCAGTTTGCCGCCGCCTGTCTCGGCAGTCACTTTCTCGATCGTCGCCCGGTCGCGGAAGAGGAAGATCACGCCCCTGGCTTTGTCGATTCCATTGGGGATGCCACTGAGGTAAAACGACGCGTCCTTCAACTCGAGCCGGCCGTAGATTTCGGGTTTGGCAACCGGCCCCCGGATGGAGGCGTCGAGGGTGGAGACTCCCGAGGCGGTGAGGTTCCGCTCGAAGTTTTGCAGGATCGCCAGGTTGACGGAGCCCCGGAACCGCAACTGCAGGGCGTTGTTCTTGGATTGCAGGGATACGGAGCCGGTGGCTTCGAGATCCGTGTCCTTTCCCGTGAACCGCGCGCGGTCGATCCGCATAGTCCCCCGGTCGAGCGTGAAGACGGTGGCGCCGTCGTTTCGCAGGGCGAACAACTCAGTGTTCGCACCACGGCCCGAGGGCATGATTTCGACCGAGGAAAGCTCTGCGCGCCCATTCCAAGTGGCGGCGTCCGTCAGAGCGCCCGAGAACGCCAAGGTACCCTGCGCGCGCGCTTCCAACGGCAGTTCGCGGCCGTTCGCTTCCGGCCTCCACCATGGCCGCAGCGCGGAGAGAGAGAGACCGGTGAACCGCAGCTCACCCTTTCCGGGATATCCGCCTTCGAGCCGGAAGGAACTCTTTCCGTTCACCGAAGCGCCAGCGACCTGACCGTCGATCGTGACGGACAAGTCACGTCCGGACGCCGTCGACGCGGTCGCGGTGATTTTTCCGGCCGTGTTTCCCGCCAGCATGAGGTCGGAGAGAGCGAAGGCGCCGTCGAGCACCTTGAGTTTCGGCTGGGCCGCCTCAATGTCCACCTCGCCGCGGAGCCGCACGTCGATTCGTCCGTCCAGATCCTCGGGGACTCGCGCCAGGTTGCGAACGAGAGCGAGGGCGATATCGCTTCCATTGACCTCAAACCGGGCAGACCCGCTGCGCCGGTCATCCTGGCGGTGCGTAAACGCTCCCTTGCCATGAAGAGCCGTCTTGCCGGACTCGATCCGCGCGGACGGAATGTCGAGGGTCCCCCCGGCGTACCGCACTTCGGCGAGCGCCCGGTCGAAACGCTGACCCTGGATCGAGAGAGGCGCGGCGACGATGGATGCGGTCATTTCCGGGGACTGGTACGTGCCGGCGAGCCGGACATCAGCGGAAAGCGTCGCCTCCGCGGGCATCTTACGCCCGGCCATCTGGAGCAACTGCGATAACTGGACGCCTTTCGCGGTCAATGACCCGCTGAGGGACCCGGCGGGGTCGGGCCTCCAGCCCTTCAGGGCCAGCATGCCATCGCCCCGCGCGGCAGCGCCATTCTGCGCGACATTCAGGGAACTCACGCGGAGTTCGCGGGAGGATACCGCGAGTTCCGACTCCAACCGGTCGAAACGCAGGCCATCCCATTCGAACTTCGACAGAGAGACCCGGCCAGCGATTTCCGGCTCGTCAAACCGACCGGTGACGGTTCCCCGGAAGGAAGCTCTGCCCCCGCCCGTCAGGACAGGGAGAGTCGGGGTCGGCGACCACCCGAACGCCGCCAGCACCGGCAAAAAGTCGTTGAGGTCGCCAGAGTCCAGGCCGACGTTGAGGCTTCGCCCGATCGTACCGTCGAACTCGACGCGGGAAGACGGCGTCGTCAGATAGGATCGGCCCAGCTCCAGCGTTCCGGCGCGCTGATCGTAGGCAGCATGGACAGAGCCTTCGACCGGCAGCGCGCCCGCCTGGGCCGTGACGGTAACGTTCCCCCCAGCGCGCACTCGTTGGAGGCGCCGTCCCGCGAGGGTTCCCTCCAAGTGAACCGGGCCCGACAGCAAGCCGCTCCAGGCGCCGGCGTCAAGCCCGCGGGCTTGTCCGAGTTCCTGAAGGGAAATATCTTTGACGTTCCCCGCCACGCGGAGGCGGGCCCCGTCCTCAAGGCGGGCTGAACCGAGAAAGCTTCCGTGCAGGGCGGCCGCCTTCACGCGCTGCGCGATGATTTTGCCGGGTGTGAGGTCGAAAGAGGACTCCAGCGCGGCGTTGCGAACCCGGAACTCAGGCCGCTCGACGGCCAGACCACTCCCTGTAATCCGTCCAGTCACGCGGTAATCGGACGCGCCGGTGACGAACCCGCTGCCCTTGAGTTTGGCACTCCCGCGGCGAGCGACCGGCAGCGGAACCGATTCCGGAATGTCGGACAAGCGAACGTCGCTGTTGAAGTCGAAGGCGACGCGGGGAGATTCCAGATTGTCGAGAGATCCCTGGAACCGCACAACGGACTCGTTCCGGATGAGCCGGGCCGAGGTGAATTCCGCCCGGTTGCCCGTGACGGCGAGTTTCGAATCCAGATCGAAAACGACCGGCCCAACCGCGCCAAAACCGAGGTTCAACTGCCGGACCGAGAGGTCCCCTGTGTAGCGCGGGCCGGCCGCTTCATAGAACAGGCGCGCGCGGAGGCGCTCACCCTCCAGGTCGAGAGGGAGCCTACGGTCCTGGATCTGGAGCACCCCCTCATCGATGCGAAAGCGGCGAATGGCCAGATCGAGGAACTTCTCGACCGGGTTTCGGTGGCCCCTGGTGACCTCGGGCTTGGGGATATTGGTGCGTCCGCCGTCGTATACCCGGATGCGGATCTCGGGCGCCTCGACAGTGAGCAGAGCGATGTCGATATCACGATCAAGGAGGGAAATCACTTTCAGCCCGACCACAATAGAGCGCGCCCGGAGGAAGGGAGGCTCGCCGGGAGGCTCGGTCCCGTGCAGGACGAATGGATCGACCCGCGCCTCAAGAGAGCGCCAATCCAGCGTGAAGCGTCCGACCTCCGCCTTGCCTCCGGTGGCCCGCTCGACCTCACGGATGATCCTCTGCCTCACTTTTTCCCGGAACCAGCCGGACCGAAGCACGAGGACACCCGAAACACCCGCGACAAGCATCAAGGCAAGCGCGCCCAGTGACAGCAGGAACAGGCGTCTGCGCAGGGGGCTCACTGAAACGCCTCCTCGTGGTATTCGATCCGGATCCGGTTACGCATCTCTTTGATCCAGTTGTCGAGTGTTTGATCCACCCGCTGTTGCTTCAGAATCTCCTCCACTTTGCTTCGGGCCTCTTCGAAGGAAGGAGGCTTCCCAGCTTTATCGTCCCACTGCGGAACCAGTTTGTAGCGGTAATATTCCCACAGGTCCGCATCAAGAATCTGTACCGCCGGCCGAAAACGAAGGTCGATGAACCGCAGCGTGGCGAGCTGCTTGAAGAGATGCCGGACGACATCCTCCTCCTGAAGACCATATTCCGTCAGGATCCGCCGGTACTCGGGCTCGGATGCGAACCGTTGTTTCTTCACATCCTCGAGTATCCGGCTCACCTCCGAGGGCTCGGGAGCCGGAGACTGACCGGCATCCATTTCGCGGCCGATCAGCGCTTGTTCGACCAGCCGCCCGGCGGCTTTCCGCCTGGCATCCGCGGTGAAATCGGGCTTATCGCCGTTCAGGAAGGCGGTGACGCGGATCTCCTCGAGAACATCGCTCGCGGTAATCACATTCGTCCCGACAGTGACAGCGACGCGATCGATGATCTCAGCGCGCAACAGGCTCATCGACACAAGAACCAGAATGGCGCCGCGGCGATGCATCAGAATGTCTGCCCCAGGGAGAAATGGAACTGAAAGCGGTTGATCCGTTGCGGGACGGCCTCGCAGGCGCCGAACAGGAGCTCGTCGCGGGTCCCCTTACAGCCGATGAAACGCGGGGAGTTCGGCCCGAAGGCTAAGTCGACGCGGATCGGACCGATCGGGGTCCGGAAGCGGATGCCGAGGCCGATCGCATGCACCATGTAGTCAAAGTCCGATTCATCGCGCTGGCTGACCCGGAAGCTCAGGTTTTCGATCCGGGAGTAAACGTTGCCGGCATCGTGAAAAAGCACACCTCCAATGTTTTCCCCAATGAGCGGAAAACGAAGCTCCGTACCGAACACGAGCAGGGCCGAGCCGCCGAGCGGGAATCCAGTGACGGGGTCGCGCGGACCGGCCTGGTTCTCCGGGAATCCGCGGTGGGTCGAGGCGCCACCGGCAAAAAACCGCTCGGGTAGCGGGATCTGTTGGTTGGAAGGCAGGTTCGGGTTTGTGCTCAGGGACTGCTGGTAACCGAAGAGCACGCTCCTGGCAAAAACGAGTTTGTGACCCACCGGATGATACGTTGAGTTGCGGCCGAGCAGGCGGAGGAAATCCGCTTGCGAACCGAACGGCTTGGCGGCTACGCCGAAGTCAACCGAATTGTACGTGCCCTTGTGGGAATCGGTCGGGTCGTCACGGCGATCATCCACGTAAGTGCCCGAGGGGATGCCGACACGCACCGGTTGGGAGAGCAGCGGGATGAGCTCCGGCCGGATCTTGAGCGTGTTTTCGTCGACGGACACACGGCGGAAGGAATAGCGATAGAACAGCGTTCTCGATCGCGTCCAGCGCTGGGTAATCTGAGCCGAGGTCTCCCAGCGCCGCGAGGAGAATGTGCGGATGTCGCGGGAGTCGTCGTAGAGGGCGGTCAGGGAGGCGTCTAAGTTCTCGTACCCCTGAAATTGGGGGGCGATATACGTGACCAGGCCGCGGCGCTGAATGGTCGAAACGCGGCTTCGAAAGCTGACTGTGTGGGCACGGCCCAGGAAGTTAAGCCGGCTGAAGTCGAACGAGACGCGAGGGCTGAAGCCGGCGGATCCGGCAGGAGAGTCAAGGCTTGTCTGGCCACCTCCGATACGGGCGATTTCCGCGCCGAGACCGGTGGTGATGGAGTACTTTCTCGATTCGTCAAGCTGGTACAGGATGTACTTGTACGTCTCCTCGCCCTCCGGGTTCTGGATGGCGGTGTCGACTTTCGCGAAAATGCCGAGATCGTAAAGGCGGCGCTGGGTGTCGAGAATCTTCGCCTGTGAGACGGGCTCACCGGGGTTCAGCAGGATCTGGCGGTTGACCAGTTGGGGACGGGCCCCGTCGAGGCCGGTGATGAGCACTTCGCGGACGTAGAGCCGGGGGCCCTCCGTAATCACGAAGCGGAGGTTGACCTGGCGGGGTTTGGCGGACGGTTCGAGACTCCACTCAAACGCCGCTTTCGGATATCCACCGTTGTAGTAGTAAGCAAGGATGTTGTCGCGGTCGGCAGCTACGTTGGCTTCGCTGAACGCCTGCCCCGGCGAGGATTGGAGCATCGACCGGATCGTCTCCTCGTCTTCCTGCTTGACGCCCTCCAGCTTCAAATCGGCGACAAACCACTGGTCGCCTTCCTTTACGTCGATGAACACCGCGACATTCCCGCGTTTTCCTCGGTAGTCGTCTTGTACTTCCGAGGTGACCTTCACATCGCGGAAGCCGTTGGTCCGGTAAAGATCGGCGATGGAGCTGAGATCCTGTTCGAGCATGCTCTTGCTGTACCGCCCACGGCGGAACTGGAGCGATGAGGGAAGAACGTACATCCGCTCCCGAATCGTTGCGGTATCGAAGAACGAGTTACCGCGGATCTCGAGATGAACCAGTTTCTGCCGTTCACCGCGATCAATGTCGTAGACGATCTCCTGACGGCCCTGGTTTGCGGGTAGAGAACGAAACGAGACGCGCGCGTCGAAATAGCCTTTAGTCTGGAAGTACTCGGTGATGTCCCGTGATCCCTCGACCAGCAGATCGCGGTCCACGGAGCGTTCCTCGTAGACCGGGACGAGTTCTTTGAGATGTCCACGGGAGACTTTCGCACCTTCGGTTCGGATCTCGACTTCGGGGCCGGCATCCACAGTGAGGGCCGGCACAGCGCGCCCAGTGTCGGCGTTGTGATCGAGGCTGTCAAGAGAAACCTGGGCCATCAGGTGATCCAGCTTCTCGTACGACTGCCGAATACGCTCTAATCCGCGCTGCACCCGCGTGGCGGTGACGGGCTTCCAGCCAAGCCATCCTTTCCATCGCGTGGCCTTGATGATTCGCTCGACAGGATGCTCGGGATTGCCGCGGATGACCGGCACACCGAAGCGGTCGCGGCGGCCAGGTGTGACTTCGAAGTGGATGTGAACCTGTTGGGTGCGGGGATCATGCTCGAAGCGAGGCTCAACGGAAGCACCGAAGAAACCATTGCGTTGAAGAGTCTGCTGAATGTTGGCGACAGCGGCGGCGGTCTGGGATTCCAGGAACTGATTGCCAAGATTGAGGTCGGCGTCGTTCACCAACTGGCCGACGCTGGGCGGCGAAGGAACACCCGTCACCGATACTCGGCCGACGAACCAGTTGCTCTTGGTCAGAAAACGCAGGACCACCTTGCCGTTGCGCAGTTCTGCGTCGACGGCTATGTCCGCGTAGCGCCCGGTCGCGTAAAGCCGCTCGATGGCCGTCCGCACCGTCTCCATCTTGAGCGGGGTGTTCATCTTGAGCGGAAGTATCTCCGCTAACTCGGAAGCGGGGATCGGTTGTTCCCGCGGTTCGAATGCGATCACGGAGATGGGTTTCGCTTCGTACTGGTCCGGTGCGGCGCGCAGGGCCACTCCCATCGAGCAGACCAAGGGGAGGAAAATCCAAAATGGCAAGCCGCGAAGCCGCACTATCTGCATGATACAGCAAGCGGTTGATACGATTGTTTTGAATGACAGCGCGGGAACGGGAACGCTACTCCCGGCAGATTCTTTTCACCGGGCTTGGCGAAACGGGGCAGGAGAGACTACTTCGCTCGCGGGTCGCGATCGTGGGTTGCGGAGCTCTGGGGAGCTTCCAGGCGGACGCGCTGGCGCGAGCCGGCGTGGGGCGCCTGAGGATCATCGACCGGGACTATGTCGAGCTGAGCAATCTCCAGAGGCAGTGGTTGTTCGAGGAAACGGACGCGGAGGAAGGCCTGCCTAAGGCAGTTGCCGCCGCGCGCCGGGTGTCGAAAATCAATACTGGGGTCGAGGTTGTTCCGGCAGTGGCCGACGTGACGCCCTCCAACGCGGAGGAATTGCTTGGTGGCGTGGATCTGATCCTGGACGGGACGGACAATTTCGCGACACGCTACCTGATCAACGATTTCGCAGTCTACCGCGACATCCCCTGGATTTACGGGGCGGCGGTGGGAAGCTACGGCCTGACGATGACGGTGATGCCGGGGCGCACGGCGTGCCTCAAGTGCATCTATCCGGAACCGCCCGGAGGCACGCAGCCAACCTGCGAGACCGCGGGTGTGCTGAACGCGGTCACATCCACAATCGCAGCCTTGCAGACAGCCGAGGCGCTCAAGATCCTCTCCGGGAACCTGGAGGCCCTTTCGAAGCGGCTGACCACGGTTGATGTGTGGAGCGGGATCGTCCGGCAGATCGAACAGCCTCAGCCGGATCCGTCGTGCGTGGCATGCGGCCAGAGGCGCTTCGTGCACCTGGAGGGTGCGGGCAGAGCGCCGATCAGCCTGTGCGGACGGAACGCAGTGCAGATTCACGAGCGCTCGCGGCCTGTCGATCTGGAGGAGCTGAGGAGCCGCCTCGCTCCACTCGGTGAGGTCCGCGCCAACGAGTTCGCTCTCCGTTTCTTCCTGCCACCTTACGAAATCACCGTGTTTCCGGACGGCCGGGCGATCATCAAGGGGACTACAGACACAGGCCTCGCGCGCAGCCTGTATGCGCGCTACATCGGCGCCTAGCCCGCTCTACTCCCACTCCACACGCGGAGGGGTTTGCATGGACTGCGGGCTGGTGGCGGCGCCCACGTGCACCGGCATGTCCACAAAGTGCAGCCAGAAGGTGAGAGACCGGGTGCCGTTGGGCGCGAAGTTCCGCCGGATCTCGAGCCCGCCACGCGAATTCACGGAGATGGCATCGCTGGTAACGGGCCGCGAGCGGGCGAAATCCGCGACAGCGATCGCGGTGGCACGGCGCCGGTCCATCACATGGGCCCAGCCTTCGACGTTGCCCTGGCCGGCGGCGTACGGTCCGCCAGCGACGTCGATCCGCCAGGAGGGCGGTCCCGTGGATGGAAGATCCGCCTGGAACAGGGCGGCGCTGTCATTCCGCAAGGCCGCGTAGACCATCGTGCCGGCGCCGAAATCGACCAGCACAGGATCGCCGTCGAGAAGCAACCCAACATCCGTTTCCATCGCCGCAACCAAGGCATCCGGATCCTCAACGGTCCAACGCACCTCGACCCAGGACTTCGAGCGCGGGAATTCCATTTCGACGGTGGTCTTCACAGTACCGGACTGACCGAGTGATTCGCGGCCCTCGAATCTGAGACACGCACTCAACGGCCCCCGCTTGACGATCCGGGAATCGAGCGGCGGACGGCTGGAACCGACTTGGAACTCCGCACCGTCTTTAGAGCGCAGGACGAGCCCACGCGAGCCGCTGCCGACGTAAGTGAGCTCAGACCACCGCACTAAACTCAAGAAGCCACGGAGGTGCTTTGGAATCTCGAAAACCAGTCCGGCCGGGTACCGCACCTGGAACGCTTCCCCGCTCTCGACGACGTCAATACCCGCGCCGGTCACAGGGCCGGGTCCCTCTTCGACGCGGTACCGGCGAACTTCGAACGGGCCAAGACCCACGTTGAAGTCGATCTCAAGCGCGCCGTCTCCGACTGGCGTGAACTGCGCGGGCACGGCTTTACCCTCATCGAGCAGGCGAAGAGCAGCCGGAGGCTTCTCGCAGTGGAAGCGAGCGCGAACAGGGTAACCGAATCGCCGGAGGCCCGCCGTCTCACGGACGCGGAATTCGGCTACTTGCGCGCACAGAGCCGCTGGAAGCAGGAGCGCGATGAGTTGCGCGAGCCTCAACGCGAGGTCTCCAGAACAATGATCGTGTCCAGGGGATCGCGGGCGGATTGCGGCAAGCGGAGAATCGCCCCGCCGGCGATCTCCTTCCATTCGACGGGGGCGCCGGTCGCCAGCAGCTTCGCGGACTTCACGTTCGCAATTTTCGGTAGGGCGAGAAGTTCATCCGGCCAGTCAAGCACGTGTACGAACACTTTGCCCTGCTTCTGCGTGGTGACCCCCCAGGGACGGGGAGTGACAGGGCCGCCGCGGGTTCCGTAGATCGACTCGCCATTCTTCTGCATCCACTGTCCGATTTCCCGGAGGCGTTCGACGAACTCCGGCTGGATCTTTCCGTTGGGCATGGGTCCGACGTTGAGAAGGAAGTTAGCGTTATAACCCGCCGCGCGCACGAGGTAACGGATAAGGTCGCTGGTGTTCTTGAACTGCTTGTCGGTGGAGTTGTAGCCCCAGGACCGGTTGATGGTCTCGCACGTTTCGAGCGGCAGTTGTCCGATTCCCGCGTCGGCGTTGAAGCCTGCGGTATTGTGGCCGGGAAGGTCCTTCTCGAACATTTGGTAGTCCTCGCCCTCAAACGGCATCCGGTGGTGATTGTTGCCGATGAGCGTCGCGGGTTGGAGGCTGTGAATGAGGGAGTAGGTCTTGTTCAGACGCCATTCGGCATCCGGCCTGTCCCACCAACCGTCGAACCAGATGCCGCCGATTTCGCCGTAATCGGTCAGTAGTTCGCGGAGTTGGGCGTCCATGTAATCGAGGTACCGGTTGAAGTCCCCATTCTCAGGCCTGCCGCCGCTCTGGCCCGTGCGGCCCCGGGGATAGTAGTCCGGATGGTGCCAGTCCAGGTGTGAGTGATAGAAGAACAGCTTGATGCCCTGCTTCTTACATTCATTCGCCAGCATCTTCAAGGCGTCCTTCTTGTACGGAGTGGCGTCGACGATGTTCCACGTGCTCTGCTTGGCGCCCCACATGGCGAAGCCGTCATGATGCTTGCTCGTGATGGTGATGTACTTCATGCCGGCGTTCTTGGCCATCGACACCCACTGTGCCGGATCGTACTCGGTGGGATTGAACTTCGGGGCAAGCTTCTCATACTCGGAAATGGGAATCTTCTTGTTGTTCATCACCCATTCCCCGTCGCCCAGGACGCTGTAGACGCCCCAATGGATGAACATTCCGAATTTCGCATTCTGAAACCATTCCCGCGCCTTCAGCCTTTCCGGCGGGACCTTCTGTGTCTGGGCGACGGCCAAAACTGCGAGGGAGAAAACGACCACCAGCTTTCTGAGCACGATGACTCCTTGGAAGAATCTGTCCTTCCTATCTATCACATCCTTGAGTTTGAAGCCCGCTTCCGATGTTGAAACATGACAAAGGCGTGGGGGAAACTGGGAGCGTGCCTGAGTTCTGTACATGTGGGGCGGAACTTCCTCCCGATGCGAGATTCTGCCATAAGTGCGGCAAGCCGCAACGCGAGGAGCCTCAGCTTTCGGAACCGGTCGAGAACAGTTTGAGCATCGAAACACCCGTGGATACCGAACCGCTGCCGGCACTCCGGCCGCCCGTGATCAATCTCCACAACGGCCTCGCGGTCCGGGTGGGTTTTCTCGCGGGCAGCATCGCGTTCGTCCTTGGTCTGTTACCAGCGCCATTCATCGGCCGGGTGGCGCTGCTGCTGTTCGCCGGATTCCTCTCGGTGTATTTCTACCGGCGGCGGAGTGGGGAGTCGTTGTCGATCGGGAACGGCGCGCGTATGGGGTGGATCAGCGGGCTCTTCTGTTTCGTCATCATCACCGTGCTGTTCACCATCAATATGGTGATGATTTCGATTGTGAGCCAAGAGGGGGGCCTGGCTGCCTTCTACCGGCAGCAACTCGGCGCCATGGGCATGCCGGCACAGAGCATCGAACAGGTCATTGAAGTTTTCGGCAGCCCGTTACAGATCACCGGGCTGTTGTTCACGCTTTTCGTGATGTTCACCGGCCTGCTCACTGCGGGTGGGGCGCTCGGAGCGAGATTACTCAGGCGTGACTAGTCCAGTTCGACCGCTGTCGGCGGACGGCTGTAGCGTTTGACGAGCGCGACACCAACAAAGATGACCGCCATCGCCAGCGCCTCCCGCGCGCCGAACGGTTCCCGGTAGAACAGCCATCCCAGCAGAACCGCGACGATCGGGTTCACGTACGTGTAGATCGACACGAGGGCTACCGGCAGTTTCTCCAGAGCATAGACATACGAACTGTAGCCCACGATGGAGCCGAA
>JAEHDI010000380.1 GCA_016880505.1 Bryobacterales bacterium
CATCCCTCGGATCCGAACCGGTACCTTTACCGCGGAGAGTGGCGGGCGATGGAGGTGGAGAGGGTCAGCATTCCGGTGAGGGGTGAAACGGAGGCCGCCACTGTCGAATTGAAGCACACGATTCACGGTCCGGTAATCCACGAAGATCCACAGCGGCGGCGCGCGTACGCGCTTCGATGGGTCGGCAGCGAGCCGGGAACGGCCGGCTATTTCGCGGGGTTGGCGGTGGCCCGTGCGGGTACCTGGAATGAGTTTCTGGATGCAATGGAACGTTGGAAAGTGCCGTCGGAAAACATCGTGTACGCGGATGCCACGGGCAACATCGGCTGGCAGGCAGCGGGGCTGACGCCGATCAGGACGAACTGGTCCGGGCTGTTTCCAGTGCCGGGTCACACCGGTGAGTATGAATGGAGTGGATTCCGGCGTATAGCCGAGCTACCTCGCAAGTTCAACCCGCCGTCGCACTACATCGCGACGGCCAACCACAACGTTCTGCCCCCGGATTACCGGATTCCGATTGGCTACGAGTGGGCGCTGCCTTATCGATACGAGAGGATCCTTGAACTGATCTCCGGAGGGAAGAAATTCAGCGTCGCCGATTTCCAGCGTTTCCAGCAGGATATCGTTTCCGTTCCGGCTCGTCGCTTCCAGAAGGTATTGCGGAAGTGGAATCCGCCCGCCGGCAGCGAGGCCGGCGAGATCCGAGAGCAGTTGTTGCGATGGGACGCCGCGATGACGGTCGACTCCGTTCCCGCTGCGATCTATGCCGTGTGGATCTCGAAACTGCCGGCGGAGCTGTTCGGTCCGGCGCTGGGAGCGCGGACCGATCTGGCGATGCTCCTCAAGACGCTGGAGGCGCAGCCTGAGCCGAAAGCGCTCCAGCGCTCGCTGGAAGCCGCTCTGAAAGACTTACAGAGCAGGCTCGGATCGGATCGCAAACAATGGCGGTGGGGCAGCCTGCACCAGCTCCACTTCAGGCACGACCTCAACCGCGCGGCTTTCCACCGCGGCCCATTCGAACGCCCGGGAGACGGGCAAACCGTGAACGCCGCCAGCGGGACCAACTTCCGTCAGACAAACGGTGCATCCTACCGGCAGATTGTCGATCTCGGAGACTGGGACCGTTCGGTGATGACGAACGTGCCGGGCGAGTCGGGCGATCCCGAAAGCCCGCACTACAGCGACCAGGTCGACGGGTGGCGTGCGGGCCGCTACCATCCGATGCTGTTCTCGCGCAAGGCTATCGAAGCCGCGACGATCGAACGGATGGCTCTTGTGCCTGAGAAGTAGGCGGCAGATTGCGGCGCGCCGTTACGACCCGGACTGAGGCAGAACAAGACGTACGGCGTAGCAGACGCTGGGACGGTGGCTCATGCCGAGAGATTGCCACAGGCGGGCGGTTTCCTCGAGCGTGAGCGGGCTTGCCGTCAGCCGGACCGGCTCGCCGAGCGACACCGCCGCGCCGAAGAGGTCAGCCCCCTCCACAAGAGGCTTGCGGTGAAGCGCCCGCATGGCCGCGGCAAGCAGCGTCTGTTGTTCCACAGGTGTGCCTGTCACAGGCGTGACGAGATAGAGCAGATTCACAACGAGAGGCGGCTCGTGGCGCGGACCCGGTTCCACTCGCATCGGGACCCGCGTCCGCGGCGTCTGATCCGTGAAGACATGATACAGGTAGAGCGAAAGACGGACGGCGCCGTCCTCTTGCAACGCGTGGGGCGAGTCCAGCGAGATGCGCTCGTCGCTGTCCATCCACGGCCCAACCGCGGGGTCCGCCTGTAACTCTTTCCGCAGGAAGCGGGCCAGCGAGCGGCTCACGTCCGCCAGGACAATGCTTTGACTCATGCGCGCTCCAGAGTCTCCCATTGTAACCGCGCGGGCAACAGGACTCACAGATAACCGCGTGTTCCGGCGTTACCATGTGCCTATGGAAAAGACGATCCTCGCGCTTTCGTTTTTGCTCCTCCATATGGAAGCGGCTCAAACGCCTTCCCGCTGGACCCCCGAGCTTGCGATGGAGATACAGACCGTCGGAAGTGTCGTTCCCTCGCCGGACGGCCGACTTGCGGCGTGGACCCAAACCCGCGCGGTGATGGAAGCGGAGAAGAGCGAGATGATCTCGCAGATCTATCTCGGACGCACCGACGGCTCCCGGCCGATGCAGTTGACGCGCGGGGAGAAGAGCGCGACTGCGCCGTCGTTCTCTCGGGACGGTTCGTATGTCTACTTCCAATCGGCTCGTTCGGGCAAACAGAATCTGTGGCGGATTTCAGTTGGCGGCGGCGAAGCCGAGATGTTGACGGATTGGAAGGGATCGATCGGCGCGTACACAGTGTCGCCCGACGGAAAGTGGATCGCGTTTGCTGGCGTCCCGGACGACCCGGAAGAGGAGAAGGCGAAGAAGGAGAAGCGCGACTTCCGCGTAGTCGATGAAAACCCCAAGAACCACGGCCTGTGGGTGATCGCTGCCGAGCCCGGCGTGAGTGGAACCAAGAGCCCGCGGAAGCTGTTCGCGAACGCGTATCACATCACAGACCTTGACTGGGCTCCGGATTCCCGCAAGATCGCCTTCGAGCATCAGCCGACGCCAAATGCGGACGAGTGGAGACTGACGGACATCTCCGAAGTCGACGTGGAAAGCGGGACCGTCCGGCCGCTTGCGGTGACCGAGGCGGCAGAGCGTACACCGCTGTATTCGCCGGACGGCCGATACCTCGCTTACACGGTGTCGTCCGAGCCGGTCCGGTGGGGAGGCGATGCCCGCGTTGTACTGCTTCCAAGACAGGATGGTCAGCTTCGGGTTCTGCCGGCAAGCTATGACGAACGGCCCCTGTTCGCGGGGTGGTCCGGCGATTCGTCGATGATCTACTTTGCGGAGAACAAGCAAACGCGGACCGCGCTGTACGCAATGCCGGTGGATGGCGTGCCAAAACTCGTGTATGAGCCGAAGCAGGGCGTCGCCGGGCTGGGCGTGCGCCTCAATGCTAAGGCGACGCACGCGGGGTTCACATGTGAAAGTTCCCTTGAACCACCGGAGGCGTGCGTTTTGCAGCTTTCCGCCACCTCGCCGGTGCGGGTGAGCCGAGCGAACACGGATAAAGTGCTGCCGCCAATCGGAGAAACGAAGCTGGTCCGCTGGAAGGCGAAGGACGGCCTCGACATCGAGGGCCTAGTCACCTATCCGGTGGGGTTCGAGTCCGGGAAGAAGTACCCGTTGATTCTGAACATTCACGGCGGCCCAATGGGCGTGTTTAACGAGAATTATCCCGGCCGGCCCGGCCTGTATCCACTGGCGGCGTTTGCGTCAAAGGGGTACGCCGTATTGCGCTGCAACATCCGCGGTTCCGGCGGCTACGGGAAACAGTTCCGCTTCGCCAACTACAATGACTGGGGCGGCAAAGACTTCGACGACCTCATGGCCGGGGTCGATCATGTCATCGAGATGGGCGTAGCAGACCCCGACCGGCTCGCGGTGATGGGCTGGAGTTACGGCGGATTCATGACGAGTTGGGTCATCGGGCACACCCGACGATTCAAGGCGGCCGCGATCGGCGCGCCGGTGACCAACTTATGGAGTTTCACCGGCACGTCCGATATCCCGGGTTTCCTGCCCGATTTCTTCGCAGGAGAGCCCTGGGACAGCTTCGAGGCTTACAGGAAACATTCCCCGATGTCCTACGTCAAAGGAATAACGACGCCGGCACTGATCCTGCACGGGGAAGGAGACGTACGCGTGCCCATCTCTCAGGGATATGAGTTCTATAACGCACTGAAAAGACAAGGGATTCCGGCGAAGATGGTGGTCTACCCGAGGGAGCCGCACGGTCCTCAGGAGCCGAAGTTTATGCTGGACATCTTGCGCCGCCATCTGGACTGGGTCGAGAAATACGTACGGTAGGGAATCGCAGTACTATATCTTGGGGCAGGCTGATAGCGCCCACGCCATACTGTGGTCTTTGTCCTTTACTTTTGCCCGGACCCGTTTTAGGATGTAGGTATCCCCCGAGCCGCCGCCGAGGGCGTGCGGAAGCACATGGCGAATTGAAAGGAAACGCGCCTTGCTAAAACTTAAACGGTTGGAGCTGCAGGGGTTTAAGTCCTTCTGTGACCGCACCGAACTGCGCTTCAACGGCGGTGGGATCGCCGCCATCGTCGGGCCGAACGGCTGCGGGAAGTCCAACCTGAGTGATGCCATCAGTTGGGTTCTCGGCGAGCAGTCCGCGAAATCGCTGCGCGGAACCCGGATGGAGGACGTGATCTTCGCCGGAACAAGGGACCGGAAGCCTCTCGGAATGGCGTCGGTCACGCTGACTCTGGTGGATCCGTCAGTCCACGTGGAGCACTCCGCTGCTGACGCAAAGCCGAACGGAAAAGGCACGAACGGCTCGGGCACCGTCGAGGCCGCCACGCACGGCACAGAGGCCAGTGGCGCGAACGGCGCGGCGAAGGAGCGCCCCGCCGAAATCACGATCACGCGCCGCCTCTACCGCTCAGGCGAAAGCGACTACTTGATCGATGGGCGGCCGGCCCGGTTGAGGGATATTCAGGACATCTTCATGGGCACCGGGCTTGGGCCCGAAAGTTACGCCATCCTCGAACAGGGTCGCATAGGGCAGATCCTCAGTTCGCGTCCGCAGGACCGCCGCTCAGTGGTTGAGGAGGCGGCTGGCATTACGAAGTTCAAGACGAAGCGCCGGCTCGCGGAGGCCAAGCTGGAAGGCGCCAGGCAGAATCTGGCGCGGGTGTTCGACATTCTCGAAGAGGTCGGCCGCCAGGTGAATTCACTGAAGCGCCAGGCCTCGAAGGCGAGACGCTACGAGGAACTGAAAACTGAGATGGACGCCCAGTTGCGCCGCCTGTTGTCCGGACGGTATCGCATGCTGGAGCGAGACGCCGCGAAGACCGCCCTCGATCTGAACGTGGCGGCGACGGAATTCCAACGGATTTCGGGCGATGTCGCTAGCCGGCAGGAGGAGTACAGCCGGCTCCAGACGGAAACGTACCGGATCGAGAACGAACTCACCGGCGCGCGGCGCCGCCTGGCGGACCTCCAGCTCGAAGCGGAACGCACACGAGGCCGGCTGGCAAACCAGGCGCAACAGATTGCTTCCATCGAGGAGCGGCTCTCGCAGGGTGAGGCCGAAGCCGAACAGCTTTCCGGCCGCGCCACCGCACTCCATGTGGATCTAGATGCTCAACTCGCCAGAATCGCCGAGCTGGAGCAGCAGTTGGATTCATCGCGAGAACGGCTGTTGGCGAAATCGGCGGAGCGCGAGAAGCTTCAGGAGTCATTGCGCGGGCGCGAGCAGCAGATCGAGGCCTCGCGCCAATCGGTGTTGCGGCTGCTAGGCGAATCCTCGACGCTGAAGAACCAGCTTGCGCAGGTGGAGGGGTACCTGGCATCGCTGGAGCGCGACACGGCGCGAGCCCAGAAAGAGGAGCAATCGGCGCTCACGGATCTCGAATGGCTGGGGACCAGCCGAAAGGAATTATCGGAGAAGGCGGCTGCCCGGCAACTCGAACTCGAATCGACCGTCGAGCAGCGCCGCCGCGCAGAGGAAGCGTTGGCTGACCGCCGGACCCGTGCCGCCGAGACGCGGCAGCAACTCGACCGGCTGCGGTCCGAATTCTCCGGCATCAAGGCGCGGCGGGACTCGCTCCAGGAAATTCTGTCGCACCGAGCGTACACGACGGAATCGGTCAAGCGCCTGTTCACGGCGATCGACCAGGGCCATGCGAACGACCTTAAGCCCCTCGGCGTTCTGGCCGACTTCGTCGACGTCGACGCGACATTCGAAAAGGCGGCGGAAGAGTTCCTCCACGACGAGCTGGAATACGTCGTAGTCGAGAGCTGGAATCAGGCGGAGCGGGGCATCGACGTGCTGCGAAGTGACCTCGAAGGCCGGGCAACGTTTCTGGTTCACCCGAAGGGTGACGCGGACGGCGGCGGTCTCCGCCACGAAGAGCCCGCAATCGGCCCCGAGACGGGAATCATCTCGCGGCTAAGCGACGTCCTCAAGCTTACTAACGGCCTGACGCACGCTCCGGTGGAACTATTGCCGCGGCTGGCACGCTGTTTTCTGGCGGAGGACCGTGCGGCAGCGCAGCGGTTGGCTTCCCAGTATCCGGGGCTCTATTTCCTTCTTCCCGACGGCGTCTGTTATTCCGGCCAGGCGGTTAGCGGCGGCCGGAAGACCGGCAGTGGTCCGCTTGCACTGAAGCGCGAATTGCGAGAGTTGAGCAGCCAGTTCCGCACCCGGCAGACGGAACTCGAGACTGTCACGGTCGCGCTCGACGGTCTGGAGCGGGAGGTGTCGGTCCTGGAACAGGAACTCGAACGGCTCCGCACCGCGCAACAGGGCCAGGAAAAAGAGGCGCTTGCGCTCGACCACGAGATGCGAAAGCTGGCTGAGGAACTGACGCGGGCGAACTCCCGGTTGTCGGTGGCGCGCCTCGAGTTAGGCCGGCTGGGGCAAGAGAAGGAGCGCTCCGAGGCGAAACGGGAAGAGGTGGGCCGGTCCCTGGAAGAGAGGGAGGAGGCTCGACGGCAACAGGAACTTTCGCTGGAGGCCGCCAGGCAGGAACTCGAGCAGCTTCAGACCGCGGCGGCCGGCATCGGCGAGGAACACTCGGCCCTCCGCGCGGAACTGGCGGGACAGGAAGAACGGGCCCGTGCCGAGCGGGATTCGAAGACGCGGATTGAGGGCCAACTCAACGAGATCGCCGTCCGGAGGCAGGAGATCGCGGGCGAAACCGAGCGGCTCGGAGTTGAGCGCGCCCGGCTGCTCGCGAACAATATTGAGCTGGACCAGCGCGCGGCATCGTTGTTGGGCGAAATCTCGGGCGCGGAATCGGGTGTTGCGCAACTGACCGAAAGCGAGACGGGCGCTCGCGCCTCCCTCGCCGGGCTCGAAGAATCGCTCAAGAACCTGCGCGCCGAGGCGCAGGAGGCGCAGGAGCGACGCTCGCAGATCGAACTGGAACTGGTGAAGCGTCAGTCCGAGCTGAAGTTCCTCGACGAGACGAGCCGGAAAGACCTGAATGTTCCGATCCAGGAACTAGTTCAACCCGAGGAAGCTGAGATCGACGAACTGGCGCTCGCGGAGACCGAGGAGAAGTTTCAGCAGGTGAAGTCGCGGATCGAAGCCCTCGGACCGGTGAATCCGCAGGCCCTCGAGGAGTACGAAGAGGCCAGGCAGCGGTACGACTTCCTCAATACGCAGCGGCAGGATTTGCTGGACTCGATTCGCGACACGGAAAAGGCCATCCACGACATCGATGTCGAGACAAGGCGCCGCTTTGCCGAGGCGTTCGAGGCGATCAACGCGAACTTCCGCGAGATGTTCAAGACGCTGTTTGGCGGAGGCATCGGCGAGATGCGGCTGACGGACGAATCGAACGTCGGAGAATCGGGGATTGACATCGTCGCGTCGCCGCCGGGCAAGAAGCTCCAGAACGTGCTGTTGCTTTCCGGCGGCGAAAAGGCGCTCACGGCGCTGGCGCTCCTGATGGCGATCTTCCGCTATCAGCCCAGCCCGTTCTGCATCCTCGACGAAGTAGACGCGCCGCTTGACGAAGCGAATATCCAGCGGCTGACCCGCTTGATCAAGGAGATGTCCGAGCAGACCCAGTTCATCATCATCACCCACGCCAAGCGAACTATGGAAGTGGCGCAGGCGCTCTACGGCGTGACGATGCAGGAACCTGGCGTCTCCCGGCTCGTGTCGGTCCGTTTCCAACCGCTGGCTCCACCACCGCCGATAGTCGCGCCGGTGGCGGCGGGGCTTCAGGGCGCACCGAATTGAGTCTGGGCCGGTGGCGAAACCGGCCCCCAACTTCTCTCAGAATTTCTCCGCCCAGCGGATGCGGCCGGTGATCTGCATCACGACGAACAGCGTCAGAATCGATCCGATCGTGATCGCCAGTCCGGTGAAGCCTTTGAAGAAGAAGGCGTAGGAAAACAGCACCAAGTAGATGAACTGCGCCAGGCCCGCCTCGACGGCCGCGAATCGCAGCCCGATCACCAGACGGAGATAGCTCACAACCAGGAAGATCGACACCGCCGAACAGATCATAAAGGAGGCGTGTATCGAGATG
>JAEHDI010000381.1 GCA_016880505.1 Bryobacterales bacterium
CTCTGACGTCCGGTGCCAAGATCCAACAGGTGGATGGTAGCGCGCGGTACGTCCGGGCGGAGGTAGGTAATCCGTTTTCCGTCCGGCGACCAGGTATCGGGCGGGCCGCAATCCAGGCAGACTTTCGCCGCCAGGCCGCTATCGATGCTTAAGGTGTAGACAGAGCGCTTGTTGTCTTCGATCACCTGAAAGGCCACCGTCTTCCCGTCCGGTGCGATCTTGGGCATGCTCTCAAAGGCCCTCGGGGCATCGGTCAGGGCGCGCTCCGCTCCGGTAACGAGATCCTTCGTCCAGACCTCGGGTGAACGCGTGCGGTCCGATCGGAAGACGAGCCGCCGCGCGTCCGGTGAAACGTCACACGCGCTATCATTGCCGCCGGCGTCAGTGACCTGTTTTGGCTCCTCGGATGCCTCGCCCCGGTTCGCGTCGACCTTCAGGCTCCACAACGTCAGCCTGCGCGAGGCGCTCATGAAGACGATCCGCCCACCCGGCCCGGCTGAAGCATCTCCCTCCCCGACCCCAAAGGTCAGCCGCTCCGCGGGCCCCTTTGCTTTCCATGTCTTCGGATCAATCCAGACCCTGCACAGGTTGCTGCTGTCTCCAGACCTGCCTGAAAACAACAGGCTGCTGCTCTCTCCGGACTTGCCCGAGAACACGAGGTCTTCTGTGTTAGCGAGGTAACCGTCCAGGGTCGCAAGACCCATTTTCTGGTTTTTCAGAATCTCCACGACTCCTGTACGCACCGCAGGGCGTCCATCCAGCGGAGCGACCCAGACATCGACTCCATACGTCGGATGCACTCCGACAAACATGAGGTGTTTACCGTCTCGCGTCCACATTGGTTTGGCAGCCGCGCGGAAATCCGGCACAAGTTGTCTCACCTGTCCGCCGTCGACGGATGCGACGTACACCTGCGTGCCGAGAAGTGCGCCCTTTATACCGACGAAGTACGCGATCTGGCTGCCGTCGGGCGAAATCTCGGGGGCGAGTCCCTGTTTCACGACCAGCCGTGAATCCCCACCCAACGTGGGAACCACGTAGATGCCGCCGCCGTCACGCTCTGAGCGGAAGAAGATTCTGGCGCTGTCGGCCGAGAAAGCCGGGCTGTGGTCTGCGGTTTCGTGGTCCGTCAGACGGATCGTTGCCCCGGAGTCAAGTTGCTGAACCCAGATGTCGAGGTTACCCCCGCCGGCACGGTCGGACGCGTAGGCGACCAGTTTGCCGTCCGGTGAAAAGGCCGGGTAACCCGTAAACCCCGAGTCGCTGGTCAGACTCCTCATCCGGTATTGGCTCTGAGGAGTGGGAGCCGGCCCGCTTTCTCGAGTCAACCACCACACCACCGCGAGAATCGCGCAGACGAGCGCAGCCGTGGCGGCTACTCCCGGGGCTCTTCTCCACCACGGGGTGGAAGCTGGAGCGGCGACCTCTTGTTCGGTCCCACTCTCTCTGTCGTCTAACGTCGCGACCGGGGCGATGAACCGGTAGCCTTTGCGGGGCAGCGTCTCTATGAAGCGCGGGTTGTCCGCCGAATCGCCAAGCGCCCGGCGCACTTTCTTGATGGCCGTGTTAACGCCGTGCTCGAACTCGATGAAAGTGCCCTCCGGCCAGAGCGCCTTCTGCAATGCCTCGCGGGTGACTATGTCTCCAGGGGATCGCAGCAGCACAGTCAGGACTTGTAACGGTTGTTCCTGGAGCCGGATCTTCCGCCCGCGCTTGCGAAGCTCACCAGCGGCGAGGTCCAACTCGAAAAGCCCGAAACGGAGCCGAGCTCCGCCGGCCGAGCCGGGTTCCATGGTAGCCGTCCAGAGTGGATTGTAGCACCCGTAATCACGGTGTCAACGGTCCAGCCAGATACATAACCCTCATTTGTTCAATCGCTTACATGTTCAGAGCTGACGCTGCAGTCAAGGCGCAGAGTCCACGTTGAGTCCAGCCGCTGTGCATTGAGGGCCATCCCGGTTCAGCCGCACGCTGATCCCGCGATGGAGGCGAACCGATGAAGGTCCTCGTTGCTGGAATTCTCCTGGCGGGAGTTGCCCTGCCGCTCCGTGGCAATGAGGGGGAGGAGCCTCTCAGGCTCAGGGTGTTCATGTACAACTACGCCGACACATCCCACTCGCTCGTGGATCGGGCCCGTCGCGAAACGGACATGATCTTCCGGCAAGCCGGGGTGGAGATTGAGTGGGTACAGTGCACCCTCTCCATGCGGATTGCGCCGCAGCAGCTTTGCTCGATGCGTCGCGGTCCAGCGAGCCTCGAACTCCGGTTGCTGCCACGCCGCATGGCGGACCGCATGAGGCTCGGATCGAACGCAGCTGGCTTCGCTCTGCAACCTCTGGACGGGGTGCCCGGCGTTCTTGCCAACGTGTTCCCGGACCACGCGGCGGATCTGGCAACAAGCAGCGGGCTCGATAGAGGTGTGATGTTGGGCCATCTGATCGCTCACGAGTTGGGCCACTTGCTGCTAGGGATCGGGAGCCACTCAACCTGCGGAGTGATGGCTGCGCCATGGGGCAGGCGGGAACTCTCATGGGCGATGAAGGGCTGCCTGACGTTCTCGCGGCCGGAAGCGGAGAAAATCCGCAGTCGCCTTCTTC
>JAEHDI010000038.1 GCA_016880505.1 Bryobacterales bacterium
ACCCACACAAAATCGAGTATCTGCGATTCGAGCAGGATAGCCCGGTGACGGGGCCCGTCCGCGACCTGCCTCACACGGCGTTCCGGGTGGACGATCTGGATATCGCGATCGCGGGTGAGAAGGTGGTTCTGGGCCCATTTCATCCCACGGAAACCATGCGCGTAGTGTTCATCGAGAAGGATGGCGCCATCGTCGAGTTCATGGAGAACGCGGAAGACGGTCACTGGTTCCGGCCGGAGCCTGAAGTGAAGTGAGGCGGCCTCTCACGGTCATCGCGCTCGCCGCGGCGTGGACGTGCGTCGCCGCACAGGTCTCCCCCTCTGACCCGGCATTCGCCCCAGTAAATGACGATCCGCGGCTCCCCCGGGTGCTCCTGATCGGCGATTCGCTCTCGATCGGCTACACGCTTCCCGTCCGCAAGATGCTCGAAGGCAAGGCCAACGTGCACCGCATCCCGGAAAATGGAGGCCCGACGATCAACGGCATTGCGAAAATCGACGCCAGGCTCGGGGACGGCAAATGGGATGTGATCCACTTCAACTGGGGCCTGCACGACATCAAGCTCGACACAAATGGCGTCCACCAGGTGCCAGCCGATTCGTACGAAAACAATCTCCGGGAATTGGTGAAGCGGATGAAGGCGACTGCAGCACGACTGATTTGGGCCAGCACGACTCCCGTGCCGGAGGGCAAACTCAGCCCGCCGCGCCGCCCGGGGGACGAAGTCGCCTATAATGCCATTGCCTTGCGAGTGATGAAGGAGAACGAAGTGGCAGTGGACGATCTCTACTCGTTCGCGCTGCCGCGGCTGGCGCACATCCAACAGCCGGCGAACGTTCACTTCACGGCAGAAGGTTCCGAGGCGCTGGCGAAGCAGGTGGCAGCGAGTATCCTGCGCGCGCTGGAGCGATAGCGGACCGTCAACCGCGGCAGGAACTGAGCACCTCCCAGTACAGGTCGGCGGCGCCGTCCAGCGAGTGCCGTTCATGGATGTGAGACGCCGCGATTCGTCCCATCTCTCGGGCGGCCACGGGCGATTGTGCGAGCCAGGTCATGTGCTGGGCGAGCTCGAGTGTCTCTCCCGGACTGATCGCGACTCGGATGCACGAGCTCTCCGGAAAGCGCGAGTTCTCTTCGCCGGCCGACAGGATGACCGGCTTGCCGATTCCCATCAGCCGGACGGCTATGCCGGAGGTCTCTCCCGCGGCAGGGTGCCTGAGGTTGATGCAGGCATCCACCGCCGACGCATAGAGCCAGAAGTCGTGTTCCGGGAGGTGCCCCAAGCGCAGGATGTCCGGACGGCTGAGCAGAGGCTCGATGGCGCGGGCAAGGTCGGTGGAGACGAACTCGCCGGAGATGAGAAGCGCCGCGTCGACACCGGCGGATCGGATCGCCTCGAAGGCGCGGAGCACCACAGGCAGGCGCTTGCTCTCGCGGAGGTAGCCGAAGATCCCAAACAAGAAGGTTTGAGGGCGAAGGCCCAGACGCTCACGCATACGCGCCGCTTCCGCCTCGAACGGAGGGCCGGGCGGGTGAAACAGGTGCGGGATCTCGGCGACGCGGGCGGAAGGAGCGTGCTGCCGAACGATCGCCGCCGCACTTGGATTATGGACGACCACAGCCCTCGATGCCTCCGCGATGCGCCGGAGCATGGCATAGCGGAAGTACCGGTCATCAGAGGCGGAGCGGGCGCGATCGCGCCAGAGTTCGGCGGCGAGTTGCCTGTACCATTCCCCGTAATTGAAAACGAATTCCTCGGTGTACTGGTCGACGCTCGACATGCCTAGCAGAAGGTGGTGAAGCACTGCGTCGTGCAGCACGACAACGCCCGGGCGCGCGAGCGCACAGCGGTAGATCTCACTGTGCAGGCGGTTATTGCCGAGGTGGTAGAGGCACACATCCGCATCGCGGTCACCGACCTTCACGCCGCCACGATGGCGAAGAGCGCCAAGGAGAGCGGCGGCGTAATCGGCGATTCCGGTCCGGGTAGGAGGTAGAGGAGAGTAAAAGCCGACGGTCACGCGTGTTTTCTCGATCCGAACAGCGCCGTGCCAACCCGGATGTGGGTGGCGCCCTCCTCGATGGCCGCCTCAAAGTCGTGCGACATACCCATCGAGAGATGCGGCAGCCGGTATTCCTCGGCGAGGCGGCGCAGACGCTGGAAGTAGGGGCGCGATACTTCGGGCTCGTCTGACCACGGGGGCATGGTCATTAAACCGATGAGGCGGAGATTTCGGGAGGCGCGCAGAGCCTCAAGCAACTCCGGCAGCTTGGCAGGATCGGCGCCGCTTTTCGAAGGCTCTCCGGAGAGCTTGACCTCGATCATCACCTCGAGCGGCCGGCCAGCCTCGTCGAGGCGCCGGGCGACCTTCGGCGCATCCACGGTCTCGATGACATGAAACAGCTCGGCAGCGCGCCTCGCCTTGTTCGATTGCAGATGGCCGACGAAGTGGAACCGCGCGCCGTCCAGCGAAGCCACCTCCGGATGTTTCGACTCGAACTCCTGTACGTAGTTCTCGCCGAAGTCTCGCAGCCCGAGCGCCCACGCATCTTGGATTACCGATGCGGGAAAAACTTTGGTGATGGCGACCAGTGTGATCTCGTCGCGCCGCCGGCCGGCCTTCGCGGCGGCGCGCTGAATGCGCTCTTCGACTTCGTTCAGCCTGTCCTGGAGCATCGGAACAACTCTTATAATAAGGGGGAATGTGTCCTCCCGCGGGAGGCGACTGCAACGCGCGTGCCGGTGAGACGCGCGGCGCGATTGAGCGTTTCCTCAAGTCCAGCCGCCGGCCCATCCTAATAGAACCCGGAGAAGAACAGTTCCATCTCGACGACGGCTGCTATCAGCTCGACGTCCGCAACGGCGACCTGATCATTCCGGTCTGGGACGAATCTCGCAACCTGGTCCGCCGCGTCACCGGGGTTCATGACGAGCGGCCAGGAAAACTTGAACTCGTCACCGAGAAGTTCGGCAAGAAACCGGGACGGCTGATTCTGGCCGACTTGTCGCGCCCTGCGGCCGCGACGGCGGAACGTCATGGCAGGCGGCTGACGTTCCGGGAGGAGTTCCGGCGGTTCCTCGCCCGCGAGTTTCCGGGTTGGAAGACCACCGAGGTGAGCACCGAGCCAAACCTCGAGTACAGCCTCTCGCCGGCATATCCGCGTGCGCTCCTGAAGAGGGGCCAGTCCGGAATGGCGGCGGTGTCATGTCCTCGAGATGCTGGAGACGCTACCGGAGCGCTTAGCTTCGGCCTCATCTGGCTGGACTATTTGCGGCGGCGGGAGAGAAGGCTCACGGTCGAGGGCCTCACTCTGTTTCTGCCGCAGGGACTGGAGCACACGACATGTCTCCGCCTGCGCTGGCTCGATCCCACCCTCGCGCGGTACTTGGTCTTTGTGTATTCGCCTGAAGGCTTCACCGCTCGGGTCGATCTGGCCGACTATGGCAACCTCGACACAAAGCTCGAGCCTTGCAGTAGCAGTCCGGCCGCTGCGGACGGCGGTGTGGCGCCGCTTGTCGAGCGGCTGCGGGCAACTCACGAAGTGGAATGCGTCGAGTGTGCCGATGGGGCGAGCCTGCGGGTACGCGGCCTTCAGTTCGCGCGGATTGAAAACGGCAAGCTGTTGTTCGGCCTCGAACGGATGAGGGAGGCAGGCGCCGGAAGTGCAGGTGAAATCGAGCGGCTTGTTCGTGAGCTGTTCCGGCTGCGCTCCGCGGAGGCGACGGACCGCGAGAACCCGCTGTATAGACGCCAGCCGGAGCGCTGGCTGGAATCGCGCGTACGCGCTCATATCGAGCAAGTGGACGCTTCTCTCCATCCGGCGCCCGTCTACGGCCAGGTACCCGCCTTAGCCGGCGGCGAACGCGGCGTGATCGACCTGCTCGCGACAGATATCGGCGGGCGGCTGGCGGTGCTGGAACTAAAGGCGTCCGAGGATATTCACCTGCCGTTGCAAGCGCTCGATTACTGGATGCGGGTGCGCTGGCATCTCGAGCGCGACGAGTTTCGGACGATGGGTTACTTTCCGGGTGTGACGCTCTCCAAGCGCCCGCCGCGGCTGTTGCTGGTCGCCCCGTCGCTCGATTTCCATCCCACGACCGAAATCATCCTGCGCTATTTCTCGCCGGAGGTTCCGGTAGAGCGCATCGGCCTGGCGGTAGAATGGAGGAAGACCCTTCGAGTCGCATTTCGGATCGAGGGCGCCGGCTGTCCCATCTGAGCGAGCGGCATGGCGAGTCATATCCTCCAACAGATCAGGAAGGCCCTGAACAACCTCAACCCGAGTGACGTCCGCAAACTTGCGGAGCGCCAGCTTACGATCGGCCTGGCCGCTTCGAGCAGCGAGGCGCTGGCGGCAATGGAGGATTACTTGGTGCCTCCGTCCGTCTCTCATAGGCGGCGTCAGGAACTGGTCTCGGTCATCCACCGGATCGGCGACCCCGGCGCACCGTCAAGGTTTGACATAGAGATCATTGAGGAAAGGCTTCCGGCCGCGCCCGGGTGCTTCCAGTTTTCGATGCGTGACCCGGAGCGCGTGATCCGTGAGATCCTGCTCGAACGCGAGGACCTGGCGCTGCCCCTCGCCCGCCTGCTGCCACCGTTTCGCAAGCGGGTGACACAGCGCATTATCCGCGACGTGGCGCGGGAAAACGCCGGCTTTTCTTTGCTCACCGCCCTGCCGGATATTCTTCCGGGCGTCCTCAGCCTCCCATGGGCCGCCGGCGAATTCGCCTCGGACACAACGGTGCTCACCGTGAACCAGGTGCGCATGGCGTTTCTGCTCGCGGCGGCGAGCGACCGGAAGGTGGGCTACCTTGAGCAGAAGGCGCAGATTGCCTCGATTATCGCCGGTGCGTTCGGCTGGCGAGCGCTGGCCCGTCAACTGATAGCCAAAATTCCACTGGGCGGTGGGCTGATTCCAAAGGCGGCGGTCGCCTATGCCGGCACTTATGTCGTAGGGACAGGCTTAGAGCGATTCTACGGGCGCGGCTACGCGCTGACCCGCGCGGAACGCAAGCAGGCCTATCAAAAGGCGTTGGAGGACGGCAAGGAGCTCTCCCGGCTGCTTCTTGAGAGGGCCCGTAGCGCAACCAAACGAGATCGGTATGCGTCAGAAGAAGGGTGATCTTGGTTCTTCAGACCGGAGGTGTTGCATGATGTTGCGCATGATGGCCTTGCTGGCGGTGACGCTCAGCCTTGCATTTGCGGACAGGCTGACGTTGCGCGACGGCAGGGAAGTGGAAGGTACGTATCTCGGTGGCGACGCACGTCAGGTTCGCATGGCGGTCGGCGACAAAATCGAGAGTTATCGGGTATCGGAGATCACGAGCCTCCAGTTTGGCGGGGCGACGGCAGCGGGCCCGGTTACTTCGGGTTCGGGCGCCACGACCACCCTCGCGGCGGAGACGAAACCGGCGGACACCAAGCCCGCGGCGGCTGCGCCCGCTTCCGGAAAGGAAATTCCTGCCGGTACCGAAGTGGTCATCCGCATGATCGATGACGTGGATTCAGAGGTCAGCCGCGTTGGCCAGACGTTCAAGGCAAGCCTCGACGAGCCGGTTGTCGTAAACGGAAACACGATGATCCCGCGGAACGTGGACGTCACCGTGAAACTAATCGAGGACCAGCAGTCCGGCAAACTGACAGGCCGGACAGAGCTGACGCTGGCACTCGTGGATGTGACTGTGGACGGCAAGCAGGTGCCTGTTGTCACTCAGGAAGTTACCCAGGCCAGCGAGTCGCGTACCGGCAGGACCGCGAAAGTGGTCGGCGGGACAGCGGCCCTCGGCGCCATCATCGGCGCGATCGCCGGAGGCGGTAAGGGCGCCGCGGTCGGAGCAACCACCGGTGCGGGCGCCGGCGCAGCAGTGCAGGTCTTGACGAAGGGACAGCGTGTTCGAATTCCTTCGGAGACCCGCCTGACTTTCACGCTGAAAGAGCCGGTTCGACTCTAGCGTTTCTCATCCGGTAGGATGATGGGGACGGAGAGATCCCATCATCGACAAACCGGTTGCCATCATCACAGGAGCGAGCCGCGGAATCGGCCGCAGCATTGCCATTGAACTTGCGCGCACCCACCAGGTGCTTGCGACCTACAAAGGGCGCCGGGACGCCGCTGAGTCGTTGCGGGCGGAGACCGGCGCCGAAATTTTCCAGTGCGACGTCGGCTCGCGTGACGACCGCCAGGCGCTCCTCGAGTTCGCCAGAGAACGTTTTGGCCGGCTCGACCTGCTCGTCAACAACGCCGGCATGGCCCCCCGCGAGCGGCGCGACATCCTCGAGGCAACGGAAGAGAGCTTCGACGAACTGATCGCGACCAACCTCAAAGGCCCATACTTTCTGACACAACAGGCGGCGCGGTGGATGGCGGAGCAGGGCCGCGGGCGCATCGTCTTTATCACGTCCATTTCGTCTTACACGGCCTCCGTGAACCGCGGCGAGTACTGCGTGTCGAAAGCGGGCCTGAGCATGGCGGTGGCGCTCTACGCGCAGAGACTGGCGGCAGTGGGCGTTCAGGTATTCGAGATCCGGCCGGGGATCATCCGGACCGACATGATCGCGGCAGTCGAGCAGGTGTACGAGGAGAAGATCGCCGGCGGGTTGCTGCCGCAGCGGCGCATGGGCGAATCCACGGACATTGCCCGCGCGGTGCGCGCAATCGCCGACGGCCTGCTCGACTACTCGACGGGCCAGGTGCTGAACGTCGACGGCGGGTTCCATCTCCGGAGCCTGTAACACCGACGCCGTGATAACGTAGTACTTCTACTTTCCAGCGAGGAAGGAGTATTTTTCTCCCATGAAGAAGGGGTTTTACGGCTGGTGGATTGTCGCTGCTTGTTTCCTGACTTTCGGAGTGTCGACAGGGTTCCCGTACTACAACATCGCGTTCTTTTTCGACTACTTCCGCGACGACCATGGCTGGCCGATCAGCTTCATTACGATGGGCGCTCCGATCGCCGTGCTGTTGACGATCTGGGCCGGGCCGGTCATCGTGCCACGTTTCAGCCCGCGACTGCTGATTCTCGTCGGCACGGCCATGACCTTCCTCGCATTTCAATGGTTCGCGCGGCTCAGCGGCTCCCGGTGGGAGTACTTCGGCGCGTGGTGCCTGTACATGATCGGGTACTTCCTGTCCGGGCCGATTCCGCACCAGGTGATCATTTCGAACTGGTTCAAGGAGAAACGCGGCCGGGCGATGGGGATCACGTACGTCGGCGTGGCGGTGATCGGTTCCATTGGCAACAAACTGGGGCCGTACCTGGCGTCCCAGATGCCGTACACGGACGCGCTCAAATACATGGGATTTCTGTTGCTGCTCGCCTGGCCGGTGGCGCTCTTCATGCTGAAGGATAAGCCGCAGGACATCGGCCAGTTCCCGGATGGCAAGGAAACGGCGGAGGAGGTCGCGAAGCCCGCCGTGATGGAGCCGCCCAAGAGCTTCGGGTTCCTCACGCGGAAGTCGGCCTTCTGGCTGTTGCTGGTGGGAAGCGCGGCGTCGATTGGCTCGATCGCGGCAGTGAATTTTCATATGAAGTTTGTGTTCGAGGCTCAGGGCTTTGTGGAACAGGCCGCGCGGGACCAAATTTGGGGCACTGCCTCGTTCTGGGTCCTGTGGTCGAGCATCGCGGGACGGTTATTGGCCGGCTACCTTGCCGACAAACTGCCACGAAAGTACGTCATGCTTGCCACCTACATCGTTGTGGCCCTCGCGATTCCGACGCTGTTCCTCGTCAAACCGGGCCACACCGGGTTCCTGTATGTGTTCGCAC
>JAEHDI010000382.1 GCA_016880505.1 Bryobacterales bacterium
CCAGCAACAACGGCCGACGCTGCTCGGTCGACCTCACCCGGCCTTCCGCGTGTTCGCGAACGCGTGCCCTCAAGTCGGAGGTTGCGCCCGTGTACCACTCACAGTCCTTTTCACTGTACAAAACGTAGGTGTAGTGCATAGGTGAATCAAGTTGGAACGGCACTAGTCCAGTTCGACCGCCGTGGGCGGACGGCTGTAGCGTTTGACGAGCGCGACACCGACGAAGATAACCGCCATCGCCAGGGCCTCCCGCACGCCGAACGGTTCCCGGTAGAACAGCCATCCCAGCAGGACCGCGACGATCGGGTTGATGTAGGTGTAGATCGACACGAGGGCTACCGGCAGTTTCTCCAGAGCATAGACATACGAACTGTAGCCCACGATGGAGCCGAACACGACGAGGTACAGCATCGCCGCAACCCCCCGAGACTTCCAGACGACGGGGTGAGACGGGATCAACAACGCAGACGGCAGAAAGACCAGCCCCGCCGCCAGTTGCTGGATTGCCCCGCCAATGATCGGGTGCGCCTGCTTGCTCATGCGCCGCTGACGTATGGAACCGTAGGACCAGGCGAGGCAACCGAACTGAAGCACAAAGAACCCCCAGAGCAGCGGGCCTCGAAGTCCGCCGCTGGAACCGGGCGCGAGTAACAGCGCCGCGCCCAGGCACCCAACCGTGAGGCCGGCAGTCGTGGGAAAGTGGAGCCGCTCGCCGCCCGGCAGAAGCGCCTCGACGCCAACCATCCAAAAAGCGGAGGTGGTAACGATGAGAGCGGCCAGGCCGCTGGGGATCCACACTTCGGCAAAGGTCAGGCAGGCGTTCCCGATGCCGAGGATAAGCAAGCCATTCCAGGCGGTCTGCGCCAGTTCGCGGCCCCGAGGCAACGGCACCCCGAGGATTCTGCCCGCCAGGAGCATGATCGAGCCGGAAAGCAGAAAGCGTGTACTCACAAGTACGAGAGGCGGGAAGGACTCCAGCGCCATGCGGATGCCGAGATATGTCGTGCCCCAGAAGAAGCACACCGACGCCAACGCCGTGTAAGCCTTGAAATGTGGATGATGGCGCAAGAGTTCAGGGTAGCATCCTGCCGGATGTGCGACGAGAGAGGGCGCCTACGGGGGCCTGAGCTAGAATGAAGCGTGATTCTTACCCTCACGGTAAACCCCGCCATCGACCGGAATTTCACTGCTGACAGGCTGGTTTTCGAAGATCGCGCGTACATCCTGTCAAGTTCAATGTCGGCGGGCGGCAGGGGAATCAACGCCTCGCGAGTGATCCACTCATTCGGCGGTGAGACAACGGCAATTGTGACGTCAGGAGGAAAGCCGGGAACAAAATTTGAGCAGCTGCTTGCCGACAGCGGGTTTCCGGTGGAAGTGGTGCGGATCAAGCACTGGATACGTAACAATCTGACGGTCACGGATAAGACCGGCCTGACGATCAAGTTGAACGAACTCGGACCGACGCTGGACAGCGCCGAACTGGGGCGCATCGAGCGGGCAGTAAGCAGGAAACTACCGGGAGCGAAGTGGCTCATGATCTGCGGCAGCCTTCCGCCCGGCGTAGGACCGGAGTTCTACTCAAAGCTGATCGCCATGGCCCGGGAAAAGAACGTGCGGACGCTGCTGGACGCGGACGGCGAGGCGCTGCGGGAGGGAGTGGAGGCCGGTCCGACCGTCGTCACGCCCAACCAGCAGGAGGCGGAGCGGCTTCTGGGCGAGGCGCTGATTACTCGCAAGCACTTCCTGGAAGCAGCGGATCGGATCCGGCGGATGGGGGCCGAGTCGGTAGTGCTTTCGCTTGGAAGCAGAGGCGCGGTCGGCGCGCAAGCGGGATCGACCATCGAAGTCATCGCGCCACGCATTGACGCGGTATCGCCGATCGGCGCGGGGGATGCGATGGCGGCGGCGTTCGTCTGGTCGATGTCGCGCCGGGATGATTTTACGGACGCGTTGCGCTGGGGAGTGGCCGCCGGGACGGCTTCAACCAAGCTGCCGGGGGTGACCTTCGCCTCGCTGGAGCAGACCAAGGAAATCTACCCGCAGGTGGAGCTACGCACGGTCGCGTAAGCGCGGAGGGATCAGGCGTCCCGAAGCCCCTCGCGGACACGATCAAGAAGGATCCGGGGCATCGCCGTGTGACCATCCAGAGGCGCGGTGACAACGACGGAAAGACCGGGGTGGGCCGCCTCTATCTCCTCCACGAGCGCCGGCAGATCCTGAGCAGCATGCCTCCCCAGCGTGAGAAAGTACGGGATGACCACAACTCGCTCGGCGCCGAGCCCGACCAGTCGCTCAATGGCCCCCTTCAAGTCTGGTTCCGCCAACTCGAGGAAGGCAGCCTCAACGAACTCATAGCCGCCCAGACCGGCCAGTTCGGCCGCGACCGCACGCACAGCCTCGTTGGCTGATTCCACTTTCGACCCGTGCGCAAAAACGACGATGCCCGTTTTCATCCTACGGAGTCACCAGCGGCGAACTTCCGCCCAGCCGGCCGGCAGGCTGGGGGAGGCCCTGGCCTTGCGGGAGGGACGTACGCAGAAAGTCCAGGAATGCCCGGCCTTTCCGCCGGCCGTTGTTGTGTCCGATTTCCAGTCTTTGCAGGAACACCAGAATCCCGAGAACATCCGCGTCCCGAACCGTCTCGATCCCGACCCGTTCACGGTGTTGCTTACGATACTCGTCGATCGCCTGGCGAAACGCCTGCTGGATGGAGGCGGCAACAAGGTTGGAGGGCCTGGTTTCGTAAACCAACCCGCTTTCGAGAGTTCGGTGGGTGCGAACGAGAGCGTCAAGCGCCTCGCGGACGTCGAAATCGACCGCACCGGCTGTGTCTGCCGCGGCCTCGAACAGCGCGCGGACGGAGACGGCTAGCAGTTCTTCGTGATCGCGAAGGAAGCTCTCCGACACCTGAATGTCCCGGTTGGGGACCGTCTCGGGGTCGATATCGGGAGGTCTTTCGTGAAGGCGGGCCTCCTGGAGGTACTCGCAATCCAGTGGGCAGTCGACGGAAACTTCCCGTTCGGTTCCACAACAAAGCGAGCAGATTTCACCGCGCACTCCCGGACAGAAACGGCGGGGACGCCTCGTTTCGCAGATTTGACAGTTTCTCATGAAATTCGTGGGACGCCGGTGCGACTATTTCCCTTCATCGTAGCACCTGCGGGATGCGGCCCGGCCGCTATTCCGGCTCCCCGACTGTCCGCTGGAAGGTCCGCTTCAGGAAGCCGTCGGTCATGCCGGCGATGTAGTCGCATACGACGCGGTGGACAGGTCCTTCACCCGCCTGCTCACGGTAAGGAGAAGGCAACCGGTCCGGGTGGCGAAGAAAAAACTCAAACAAGCCGGACAACATCGCTGTGGAGCGTTCGCGCTCCTCAAGGATGCCTTCCGAGGCGTAGACGTTACGGCGCAGGAAGTTCTTGAGCGCCGCGTCGATCGCCCGCGCCTCGGGCGTGAAACACGCGAGCCGACCCGGGAAACGCCGGACATCCTCCACGTCCCGAAGATGGGCCTCCGACGCCGCGGCGAACGTTCCCTCGATCAAACCGGAGACCAACAGATCTATGAGCCGCCGCAGCGCCTCGAGAAAATGGACCCGCTCCGACGCGCCCGGGAACTGGTTGGAAACGGTTTCGAGGATAACCGAGAAGGAAGGCACAGATGCAGCGACACTTTCGACGGAAAACAGTCCCGCCGCGAAGCCGTCGTCCAGATCGGCCGTGTTATAGGCTATCTCGTCCGCCAGGTCGATCAGTTGCGCCTCCAGGGGCGGGCGCAGGCCGGGAAGATAGTCGTCGAGTTCGGGATTCTCGCCCGGATCGAGATCGCGAGAGTGTTTCACGATCCCCTCACGAACTTCGAAAGTGAGGTTCAAGCCCGGAAACCGTGCGTAACGCTGCTCGAATGATTCGACGATGCGGAGGGCATGCAGATTGTGGTCGAAGCGCTCTCCAAACTGCCGCATCCGGCGATCGAGTTCCTCCTCGCCGGCATGCGCGAACGGCGGATGCCCGATGTCATGGGCGAGTGCGAGCGCCTCGGTGAGCTGCTCATCGAGGTCGAGCACAGAGGCGACCGTCCGGGAGATCTGGGAAACCTCGAGCGTGTGTGTCAGACGATTCCGGAAATGGTCAGACAGCCCGGCGGAGAACACCTGCGTCTTGTCTTCCAACCGGCGAAAGGCGCGGGCATGGACAACGCGGTCACGGTCCCGCTGAAACTCGTTGCGGTATGGATGTGGCGGCTCGGGATACCGGCGCCCGCGGGTTTGTCCAAAAGGGAATCGCAGCCCGCGGAGGCTCAGTTTCATTCTTACTGCTTGGGCAGTTCTCCGAGAAGTGTAAGAGCAACACGGCTGACGGCGCCGGGTTGCGTACGAAGTGGCTCAAGGAGCTTTCGCGCCTCGTCGGGCCGGGAACTGGCTAGAAGCCGCGCCAGCATGATGATGGCCTGCTCCTTGGAGACAAAGATCGTCGGTTTTGCCATGAGAGCTCGAAGCAGCTTCTCGGCCTCCGGAGTCTTGCCCTGGAGGTGGTAAACCTGCGCGAGAGAGAGGTTCGCGAGGGAGGCGTACTCGGCCGATCCAGACTCGGCCGCCGATTTCAGCCACTTGGCGGCGTCATCGAGCCGCCCCTGATCCGCTGCTACAGTGCCGAGATAGTACTGGGCAATGGCCCCTTCTTCAGTACCGGAGTGGCGCGAAGCGAGTTCGGTGAAAGCCTTGATGGCAGCCTTGTTTTTCTCTTCAACCGTCGGAAAAGTCAGAATGGATTCGCGCCCAGTGGGCGGGCCGACGCCTGCGTCCTGAATACGGGTCGCGGCGGCGAGTTCCCGCTGGCGGACGGCATGCTGCCGCTTGCTGTAGTAAAAGTAGCCAGCCAGCAGCACCAGCACCACGAGCGCTATCGAGCCAAACCGGATGAATTGCCTGCGGTGCTCGGCGACGTACTCGACGGTGTGGCCGACCTCCTGGGCAAAGACGTCCTTCTTGAGTTCCTTGCGAGTGAGTCTGTCCACGAAAACCTCTGGGAGATCTATGATCGTAACACAATCGCGTTCAGGCGGCCCAAACTCAGGAAACCGATGTGAGATTCTTGCGGACCGCGAACTTCACCAGG
The DNA here is from genome assembly GCA_016880505.1 of Bryobacterales bacterium. Lineage (GTDB taxonomy): Bacteria > Acidobacteriota > Terriglobia > Bryobacterales > Bryobacteraceae > JAEHDI01. Next base: position 5,121 of record JAEHDI010000382.1, read on the forward strand.
CCGGCAAGATCATAGATGTCCAGTTTTCGCATCAAGCTGCGGCGGAAAGTATCGACGGTCTTCGGGCTCACGTCCAGGCGGGCGGCGATCTCCTTGGCCCTCATGCCCTCCACGAGCAGCGAAAAGACCTGGTGCTCCCTGAGGCTTAGGGTTTCGAACGGCGCAGTTGTACTGCTGCACTTTCGGGGGATAAAGATTTCGCCGAGTGTCACCTGGGGTGACACGTAGACGCCGCCTCTGAGGACCGAGTGAAACGCATCCAAAACGCGGGCAGCGCAATCGGACTTTGCCAGGAATCCATTCGCGCCGTGCCGCAGAGCCGCAATTACGGTTTTGCGATCGGTCTTCTCGGACATCAAGATCAGCCGCGACGGCACACTTGCCCGTACCGCTTTATCGATCACGGCCAGGCCGAACAGCTTCGGAAGATTCAGTTGAAGAAGTGCGATGTCGGGACGGAGCGACTCAAGCATTCTGAGCGCCGACAGGCCGTCCGAGCAGTGTGCTACGACGCGGAATGGCGAATCCCGTTCGCAGATCGCGGCAATACCTTCACAAAGAAGTTCCCACTCGTCGGCCACGACGACACGGGTAATCCTCTTTTCTTTCATCGCCGCAAGGCCCTAGCAGCCTTGGCGTCAGGGGCGGTGTCACATCGTGTCCGTCCCTGGCCGGACGAGGTCACCCTCATTCCTTCTGTTGTATTCCCCTCCCGTCGAACGGGCCGAACAACGTCGCCATAAGGACCACGAAAGGCCCCCAGGGGCTCGACCCGGGGGCCCAGATGCCATCCACGTCAGGCGAAGCTGCGGATGGCGCTGGTCTCGTCGTCGTAAACGTCAAACACCGTGTAGAGTTTCGTGATCTGAAGGAGGTCCTTCACTCTCTTGGTAAGACCGAGCAGCCTGAGAACGCCGCCCTGGTTCGTGACGGTAGTGAAGCCTGAAACAAGCTCTCCGATGCCTGAGCTGTCGATGTAGGAGACATCGCTGAGGTTCAACAGGATCTTCTTGTTGCCCTTGGCAACGAGATCGCGAATCGACTCACGAAGGGTGCTGGCCCCTTCACCCAGAGTAATGCGTCCGGTTACGTCGATCACGCTGACATCGCCAACCTGGCGGGTTGTCACTTGAATACTCACTGGAACAATCCTCCTCGCTGAGAACTCACAAGATTGCCTATCACTCGTGCCGCAAGTACTTTACCAACTTCACTTCCGTGCCCGCCGGCGCCATGCGCTGCATCTGGTAATCGTCCACAAACGCCCGGATCAGGAGGATGCCACGTCCGGACTGCTGCAGCAAATTCTCCTCGGCGAGGGGATCGGGGACTGACCTGGGCTCGAATCCATTCCCCTCGTCGGCGACGGTTATGGTGATTCGATCATCCCCCTTCAGAACCTGCAGATGCACCCTCTTACGCGAATTGTACCGGTTACCATGAACCACTGCATTGACGACCGTTTCACGAACGGCCATACCGATCTTGTGCAGATCGTCGTCGCCGAAACCGACCTCCTCGGCTGCTTTCAGCACGAGGTTTTCGGCGTCGTCAACGCTATCCAGCGTGGAATCCAGGAAGACATCCACGTTCCCGGTCTCCCCGCTCAGAATTTCTCCCATAACCCTCTACACGACCGCGACGGGGCGATCAGTTCAGCCGAAGTCGAACCGCTACAATAGAATAGTAGCGTCGCAAAAGTCAAGATGCAGCTACCTCGGGCGAGGATGCGAGGCTCTTGCAGAGCGGGGAGACGGTTCGGCGCCCCATGGCGGCGGTGACTCTTGTGGAGATCTCATGAGGGCTTTGCTGGTTGCATTGGTATTATCCCTGCCCGTCACGGCGCAGGATTTCTCCGGCGTTCGGGTGGAGAAGATTTCGGGGGGTTATGCCTTCACGGAGGGTCCGGCGTGGTCGCGAGACGGTTACCTCCTCTTCAGCGACGTCCCGAATAACAAGATCATCCGTTTCGAGCCCGGGGAGGGCACGACTGTCTTCCGGGAGAATTCCGACGGCGCAAACGGCAATACGTTCGATGCCCGGGGGCGCCTCTACACCTGCGAGAGCAGGACACGGCGGGTAACGCGAACCGGCAAGGACGGCAAAATCGAGGTGCTGGCGGAAAAATGGCAAGGCAAGCGGCTGAATGCGCCGAATGACATCGTCGTCAGGAAGGACGGTCACGTTTATTTCACCGACCCCGCGTTCGGACAGCAAGGAGACACGCGCGAACTCGACTTTTTTGGCGTGTACCACATCTCCCCCAAAGGTGAGATGGAGGTGGTCGCAAGGGCGGCCGGCCGACCCAACGGGATCGCCCTTTCGCCCGACGGCAAGATCCTCTATGTCGCCAACTCGGACGACCGAAACCTTCGCGCGTACGACGTCGACCGGAACGGCAAGGCGGCCAACGAGCGGGTGGTCGTGTCCAGGATCGACGGCGTGCCGGACGGCATTAAGGTCGATGAGAGAGGAAACATCTACGTGACCGCCCGAGGGGTAGCCGTCTACTCTCCGGGTGGAAAACTGCTGACGACCATCGAGTTCACAGAGACACCCGCCAACTGCGCATTCGGCGATCCGGATTTCCAGACGCTGTACGTGACTGGCCGTACATCTCTCTACCGCGTTCGACTCACGGTAAAGGGCGCTGTGCAGTACTAGGCCGGCGGCATGTCGAGGGTTGCAAGTGGTCCGCGGATGAGCCCAGGAGTGGAGATGCATGGCCGTTAAGGGGCGGCGGTATCCCGAGCGACCAATCGTGGGGGTAGGGGCGATTATCCTGAGACGCGATCGAGTGCTCCTGGTCGAACGGGCTGGTGAACCGTTGAAGGGCTACTGGTCGCTGCCGGGCGGTGTCCTCGAAGCCGGCGAATCGCTTCACGATGGCGTTCAGCGGGAGGTGAGGGAAGAAACCGGCCTCGAAGTCGAGCCTTTGGGAATCTTCGAGGTCTTCGAGCGCATCAACCTCGACGGGCGTGGGCGGACCGAGTACCACTACGTGCTGGTTGACTACATGTGCCGGGTAGTCGGCGGCGAGCTCCGCCCGGCGGACGATGCAAACCGCGCCGAGTGGGTCCGGCGTGCGGACCTCCGGAAGTTCCAGATTACGGAAGGAACCGAGGATGTCCTCAGAAGAGCCTTCCAGCAGCGACGGAGAGGACTCCTCAAGCCATGAAAACCACAAGCTCAGACCTGCTCGAATTCGAGGCGCTCCGCGAGCTCGTCGCGCGCTACATCGCGAGCCCGCTTGGCCTGGCGCTGCTCCGCGAGGCAGCTCCCCATACAGACCGCGTGCGCCTGGAGCTGGCGCTCGCCGACGTTGCCGAGGCGATCGCGTACGTGCAAGCAGCCTCGAAGCCCCATCCCGCGGTACGTGGAGCGGCGGTCCGCATCCGGTTCGACTCTCTGAGCGACCCAACGGAAGCCCTTCAGAAACTGCGGATCGAGGGGACGGTGCTGGAGGCGAAGGAGATCCTCCAACTCACCGGTCTGATGGACCTGGCGTCGGATGTAAAGCGGCTGCTCGGGTCGGTTGCCGAACGATTCCCGCGGCTGGCCGGGAGAGGCCGCGAAATCGGAGAGTTCCACTCGCTGGTCCGCGACCTGGTGGGAAAGGTCCTGCCGGACGGCACACTGGCCGATGACGCAAGCCCGGCGCTGGCGCGCCTGCGCCGGGATATCGACAGGCAGAGGAAGCTCGTCCAGGAGTCGCTCGAGAGGTTTCTGCGGATCCACCGCGAGGAGAACGTCCTTCAGGAAGAGTTCGTCACGATCCGCAACGACCGGTTCGTGGTACCGGTGATTGCCGGGCGCCAGCGGAAGATCGAAGGTGTGATCCATGGAGCCAGCGGTAGCGGCCACACGATGTTCGTCGAACCCCTCGAAACCATCGAACTGAACAACGAACTGGTGCGGCTCAGCGAAGAGGAACTTCGCGAGATTCACCATATTCTTCGCGAGATGACCGCTAGCCTGCGGGCAAGCGGAGAAGCCATCGCGGCTACGGCCAAGGTGCTGGGGGATCTCGAATTCCTGTTCGCCAAGGCGCGATTTGCATCCGATTTCGACTGCACGGTGCCGCGATTCAGCCCGTCCGAGGCGCGGCGCCTCAGTCTTCGCGAGGCGCGCCATCCGCTCCTGGCGGATGTCCTGCGCCGTCAGAAGAAGCCGATCATCCCGGTGTCTCTTGAATTGACGGAAGACTGCCGGACCCTCTTGATCAGCGGGCCGAATACAGGCGGCAAGACGGTGACGCTAAAGACGGTCGGGCTTCTCGCGCTGATGGCGCAGGCGGGCTTTCCGGTACCCTGCTCCGAGGCGGAGTTTCCATTATTCGGCCAGGTGCTTGCGGATATCGGCGACCAGCAGTCCATCCAGGAAAGCTTAAGCACTTTCTCGGCGCACATCTGCCGCGTGCGCGACATGCTCGACGCGGCCGATTCGACCTCTCTGGTGTTACTCGACGAACTGGGCCGGGCGACGGACCCGGAGGAGGGAGGAGCGCTCGGCGTCGCCGTTCTGGAGCGCTTCCGCTCGGCCGGTGCGTTCACGCTGTCATCCACGCATCTGATGGCTCTGAAGGTGTACGGCGCCTCCACGCCGGGCGTAGTCAATGCGTCGATGGGCTTCGACGACGAGACGCTCAGGCCGACGTATGTCCTGAAGGTGGGCGCTCCCGGCAAGTCAGCCGGTCTGGAGATTGCGAAGCGCCTGGGAATACCCGATGTGTTGATCGGCGAGGCAGGCCAGCGGCTCGGGAGCCGCGAGCGCGATCTCAGCAGCTTTCTCTCCGACTTACACCGCCGGCTGGACCGCCTGGCCGCGCAGGAGCAGGAACTGCGGGAGATGAAGGAAGCCCTGATCGCCCGTCAGAAGTCCCTGGCAACGGAATGGGAGCGCCGGGAATCCGCAAAGCTGAAGGAACTGGAGCGGCGCTACGAGTTGGTGCTTGAGAAGTTCGACAGCCAGGCGCAGGAGGCGATCGAACGGATTGTCGCCGAAGCCGAACGGAAGAAAGTTGCTTCGTCCGCCATGCGTCGCGTCGGAGGGTTGAAGCGCGGACTCCGGGAAGAGCTGGAAGTCACCGTGGTATCGACACAGAATGAGTCCCGGCAAGGCGCCCTCGAAACGCCGAAGGCGCAGATTACGGAAGGCGTGCGGGTACGGCTCAAGAACATCCGCGAACCCGCACGGGTCAGCCGAAAGCTGGCAGGCGGCCTGATCGAAGTCCAGGCGGGCTTCCTCAAGCTTCAGGTTTCGGAGGATGACGTTCTGGAAGTCCTGCCAGATGCAGGAGGGGGCGCGGGCCTGCCAAAGCACGTCACTTACCGCCCGGCGGTACAACCGGCGCAAGCCGTGCAGGAAATCAACGTAATAGGCCAGCGTGCCGAAGAGGCATGCGATGCGGTGGAGAAGTTCCTGGACAACGCGGTGCTCGCCGAGGCGACGCGCGTGCGGATTGTTCACGGGCACGGCATGGGAATTCTGCGGCGGGCCATCGCTGAGCTGCTAGCCAAAAATCCGAACGTCGAGAAGTTCCACGCCGGCGATCAGTTCGAGGGAGGCGCCGGAGCGACGATCGTGGAACTAAAGGGCTGACAGGGCTTCGAGCACCTGTGCGGCGTGCCCTTGCGCCTTTACCTTCGGAAAGATCTTCGCGATCCGGCCGTCCTTCCCGATGATGAAGGTGGTGCGTTCGATGCCCATCACGGTCTTCCCGTACATGTTCTTTTCCTTCCACACGCCATAAGCCTGGGCGGCCGTCTTGTCGACATCGCAGAGGAGCGTGAAAGGAAGATCGTATTTCGTCTTGAACTTTGACTGGGCCGCCGAACTGTCGGGGGAGATTCCAAGAATCACTGCGTTATGTTTCGCGAACTGCTTCGAGGTGTCGCGGAACTCGCATGCCTCCGTCGTGCAGCCGGGTGTGTCCGCCCTCGGGTAGAAATAGAGGACGACAGTCTTGCCTTTCAGGCTGGCGAGGTTGAGCGCCTCTCCGCGGTCTGTCGTGAGGACGAGCGGAGGGGCTGGATCGCCTTCTTTCAGGGCGACGGGCACTGTTTTAGCCATGGTCGTTGGATGATTACTCGACCGGAACGGTTGTGCCTTTTCTTTCTTCCCGCGTGAGGCAGTCGATGCGCTCATCGATCAGTGTCCGGACGGCTTTCAGGAACTCGACGCGGGCGTTCCGAAAGTGCTCACGAGCGGACTCGGAGCCGCACTGGAGCATGGTGGTCAACTTCGGACCGGCGCCCATGCAAAGACAGTTCACACGAGGCTCGGCGGGACCCGAAGCCGTGGTAGTTTCCTTCTCGCTCATGAGGCGAACTCCTTCATTTCGACGGTTAGAATCTTGTTGTCCAGCCTGGCACGGGCCGGTGTCAAGGCCGCCATCGAGGTTGGCAGGCCGATATGCCGGCGGAGTGTGCCAATCTCTACCACCAGCTCATCACTCTTCTTGAACAGCCCGATTTCACCCTTGGTGGCGAAGGGCAGATGAATGCGGACTTCGTAGGAGCCATCGTGCTTCTCGAAGCTGTACGGCCGGTCTGTGCGGATTACCGCGGCGGGATTCTCGCCATCCGGATAGAGGATCGAAGCAAGCTCTTCCAGGCGTGGCCGCCCGAGCACTTCGTGCGCAAAGAGCGGAACCTTTTTCACGCGCACCGGAGCGAAGTACTCCTCAATCTCACGGAGGTTTTCTTCCTGGGACACGCGCCAATCGTCAAAATAGCTGTCAGTGACCTCGCTTGGGAGTACCCGGTTCACAATCACCGTGTCCACGGTGAGCCCGTGAAGGGAGAAATAGACGAACGCGCGCTGGGTCTCGCGCAGTACCATCTTCTCCGGGTTTGTTGCCAGCCGTACGCTCGTGAGGCGCGGATCCTCGAGCAATTCGTCAATACCCTCGAGCTTCCGGAACAGCTCCTGGACGTTGGCGAAGTAGCTGTCAGTTGGAAGCTCAACCGGCGACACGTGGCGGGCGAGAGGCCGCACCGCCTTGAGGAGGCTGCGCTGGAAGGGGAACACGTGCTTCATGTACCAGTCGAGCGTGGTCGGCATGCTCACGAAGCGCATGGACTCGGCCGTAGGCGCGCAGTCCAGCACGACGGCATCGTAGAGCTTCTCGCGCCAGTACTGATTCACGTACAGCATGGCGCTCAACTCTTCCATGCCGGGGAGAATCGCCAACTCCTCCGCTTCGACGCCGCTTATGCCCGTGGTGCGCAGCACGGAGACGACATAGGAGGAGATCTCCTGCCAGTGGCGCCTGATCTCCTTCTGGATGTTCACCTCCTGGATGGCCAGGTGGCTGTTAACCGGGAACGGATCGGCGGTTTGTCCCTGGAAGAGGCCGGTGGTCAGATCGAAAGAGTCCGCCAGGCTGTGGGCGGGATCGACGCTCATGACGAGGGTTCGGAGCCCGAGCTGCGCCATCCGTACCCCGGTGGCCGCGGCAAGGCTGGTTTTCCCCACGCCTCCTTTCCCAGTGAAGAGGAGGATACGCATACCCTTATTCTAGTCCCGCCACGAGGGGGCGGTTCTTTGCAATCCACGCCGCGGTGTGCCGCGGCACTGCGGGACCGGTGGCCAGGCGTGCCAGGTCAGCAGGGGTATCAACGTCGAACCAAGCGGGGCCGACTGCGGTGGTGAGACCACACTTCCAAGAGGCCCGGAGGGTGTCTTCCAGAGTGAAAGGACCAGACCATCGAACGCCGCGAAACATGTCCGAGCGGGTGCGGCGGCAGGCGATGACGCAGTAACCGCCGTCATCGGTCGGAATCAGGGTCACGTCAGCGGGCGATGACAGCACTGTTTGCAGGTGTGACGCGGGCAAAGTGGGGGCATCCGTCCCGACGATCACCGCTTGCGGGCGGTGCTCCGAGAGGGCTCCGTTCAGAGCATGCAGCATCCTGATGCCGAGGTCGCCCTCCTCCTGCAACCTCCTCGCAACCTTTGTCCCCGGCCAGGCATCCGTATTTATGTTGGTGTGCAATTCGATGTCGGCGACGCGACTCAGGATGGCCATCCCTTCGAGCATGTCTGCAACAAACGCCTTGTGCAAAAGGGCGGCCTCACCAGCCCCCAGGCGCTCGGCAAGCCTGGTCTTGACCTGGCCGGCCACGGGCGCCTTCGCGAAGAGGATAATGACGGGCCGCATGAAGTGATTGTAGACTGGTGTTTTCAGGCGATTGTTTTCGATGAGGGGAAGAATGTTTAAAATCGGTCGTTTTCGTCTGTTTGCGATTTGCGTGTCGGGCGCCCTGGCGGCCGGAGCGGCGAGTGCCGCGCCAAAGGCCGGAAAGGGCGACGCAGGCAAGGGAAAGGCTGTTTTTGAGCAGTGCGCGGTGTGCCACAACGCCGACAGCACCGACAAGAAGATGGGGCCTGGGCTGAAGGGCATCTTTAAGCGAGCGAAGCTGGCGAGTGGCAAGCCAGTGAACGAAAGTAACATTCGTGCGACCATCGACGCGGGTGGTAACGGAATGCCTCCCTACAAGGAGATGCTGTCGGATCAGGAAAAAGACAACCTGATCGCGTACCTGAAGACGCTCTGAGGTTTCCGTCCGGCTGGACGGCCGCGGACCGCGGTTGACGAGGCCGCGGCGCAACGTCTACAGTGAAGAGAGCCTGCCGAGCAACCGGTTTCACGTCCCTATCGTCTAGCCCGGCCTAGGACACCGCCCTTTCACGGCGGCAACGCGGGTTCGAATCCCGCTGGGGACGCCATTCAAAGTCAAGTCCAATGGCAAGCCCTGAGGCTAGCTCTGAAGACCGCTGTGATGGCCTTGGCAGCGTCAAAACTCCCGCCCTGCTCGATCAACGACTACTTGAGAGCGATCAACGCGTTTCTGCGCTGGTGCAACAGTGAGGAACATTTGCCGGAACTCCTGAAGCTCGACTCCCTGAAGGAAGAGCAGAAAGTGATTCAGACGTTCAGCCCACAGCAGATTCAGACGTTGCTGGGATGGAAGCCGAAGACATTCTCCGAGCACCGTCTCGCCGCCCTGATAGCGCTGCTGCTAGACACGGCCCTCGGAGGGTAGGCGTATAGTAGCGGCATATCTGTGTAAAAGAAAGAAACAATGCTTCAGCCGTTCGGCCAGCAGGCCGCATCTCGACGCTTGAAGTCGGCAGTTCTCTTCTCCAGGATTGTGCGAGACTCTGGTGGGAGGGCAGCCTCAAACCCGCCGATCAACTTCTCGACCTCGGGGAAGCGATCTTCGAAGTATTTCATCGTTGGGCCTTTGACAGTCCAGCGAGTGGTAGTCGAGTGAGCAAGACGCTTGTTGAGGTTGGTCGCCATGTCGCTGAGCCAATCCGGCTACTGTAGCCCACCAAAGAAGCCCGCGTCAAAACCGGGCACTACTTGGAAGTGGCTAGCTGCGAGGTCGTCTTGCATTGGTTTGCCGTAGAAGAAATCAGTCAACAAGCGGAAGTGCAACAACAAGGGGTAGACGACTGCCTGCCGGCTGACCGGGCACAGTCTCCGTTGATGGTTGCAGGCGCTCGACAGCAAGCGACGATTGGCACGAAAGCGGTAGAACTCAAACGCTAAGGTTGTAAGAGCGGCCTCAAGTGTTTGTGCATTGGCCAGATCTGGCATGATCCTCTGATTGTCGAACTTCGCTAATGCTCGGACGCGATCCGCATTAGTCAGTTCCATGGCCTGGATACGACGATTGTTCAGTAGATCCGGCGGAAGCTGTAGTAGACAAAGTAGAGGCAGAGCGCAACCCACTGGTTCCCCGCTTACTATTATAGAAAGGGCCATGGAACTGCGCCGTCAAGCCAAGCAGCCGTCGGAGCCAACAGGAGGCACCGCAATCCTATCTAAAGTCAGTATTGCCTATGCGATAGAAGAGCCGCATAATCTACTCGTAGAAAACCCAGTAAGTTGAAGTCCCCATGAAGAGCATCCGCACTTCCATTCTTCTGCTATTGACGCTCGTGTTAGCTGCCATTGTCACCGTGTCAGCCCAGGAGAGCCCGCAGGCGTCTGCTGTCGCCTCCTCTGACCTGAGCCCAGGCGTCCCGGCGATCATCAAGATGCATCAGTCTGGCGTTCCGAGCGACATGATCATCAAGGCTGTGCAGTCGTCAGGAGGTCCCCGAACACTGACCCCAAACGACCTCATCGCTCTCAAGGGAGCCAACGTTCCCGATGAGGTGATCCGTGCAATCGCAGGGCAACCTCAGCAGAATGCGGCCCCAGCCCCAAACCCAGCGGCGATCAGCCCATCCGCCGCCGCACCTACGAAGCCTTCACCTCCGATGGACCTGAGGAGCGTGAGGCGAATCTACGTTGAGAACATGCCCGCGGATCTTGACCAGTACATCCGGGCTGAGATTACTAAGAAGTTCAAGGGCAGAGTTCTCGTTGTCCTGAAGCCTGAGGACGCGGATGCCGTTATGGTCGGCACTGGCGACCACAAAACCGGTGTTGGCGCCGCTGTAACGGGTCGCTGGCTGGGCTTGCACGACACCGCGAGTGGAGCGGTTTCGCTGGTGGACAAGGGCGGCACGGTCGTCCTGTGGTCGTCCGAAGCCGGAGACCGAAGCCTCTGGTGGGGCGCACTGAAACGTGGAGGTCCGCGCAAGGTCGCTGACCGTCTTGTCCACAACCTCAAGGACGCAATGGGAATGTAGACCCGCCACTGAAAACGTAGGTCGCGCGTGGGTGGTGGCCGACTTGAGGGCGGCGGCCCCCGGCTGCCATCCCCGCACATCCTCATCTATCGGGAAAGTCGATTTGCCTTCGTGCTGAGCGGAGTTTCAAGTGGCGGGAACCATCAAGTTGTGAACTTTGATCACCAGGCTTTCGTATGTGGACACAGAGGCGATGGACCAGCCGCGCGTCGAAAAGAGGAAAATCGAAGTCCTGACCATGAGTGCTCCAAAGAGTGTACATGCACCAACTAATGAGTACAGTACCCGCTTGAAGGATTGGATTGCCCGGCACGAAGTCTCACTCTACTTTTTGGCGACCTTCGTTTTCTCCTGGGCAGTTTATGGTTGCCTCTCACTCATTTCGATCGAGAACCAGACTGTCTTGAGCCGATGGCTGCTGATCGCGGCCTTCGGTCCTTCGGTGACAGCGATGCTGATTTCAGGGATCGCAAATCCCGCCACCTCGAAACCCAAAGGCCTGCCGTACGTGATCTGCTTCGCATTGGCCTTCGTTGCTGTCGGCGCGGTGGAGTGGCTGGATCACAAGTGGTGGAATCACCGGGTGGACGCCGCTCTCATTGTGGCGGACCTGATCCTGGTGTCGCTGGCGGCGCTGGTTATCTCGGGAGTGCGATTCCCCGCACAAGGCGTTCGGGATCTGCTAAGTGGTCTCACGCGATGGCGGCTCGGAGCGGGTTGGTATATGCTCGCCCTGGTGTTGTGGCCAGCTGTGGTCCTGGGCGGCAATGCGCTGGCGTCCAGCCTTGGTCTTGGCGTGCCGGCCAAGCCGTCCGTGCCCTCAATTCCCGTGGTCCCGCTGGCGATTGAATCGTTCTTCTGGTATCTGTTCTTTGGGGGGCCATTGAATGAGGAAGCTGGGTGGCGTGGCTTTGCGCAGACCAAACTCCAGCGTCGCTTCAGTCCGCTGACCGCCGGGGTGATCATTGGAGCGCTCTGGGGCTTGTGGCACGTGCCACTCCACTTGATGGGCGTCTATCCCATGGGGGCAAGAGGCGCCATCATCCGCATTTTCTCCATTCCCTCCGGCGTTGCCTTCGCGTGGCTCTTCAATCGCACCCACCAAAGTCTGCTGCCGGTCTTGGTTTTGCATGCTGCTCGCAATACGACCAGCCTTTTTGTATCCCGGAACTATGTGACAACAGAGCTGCTGTATCTATTGCTGACAGTGTGCGTGGTCTTCCTGGATAAGATGTGGCGTCCGCTCAAGCCGCAACCCAGCCAAGCGGATTCTGGTTCGTAGGCTTGTCGGCGAGCGAGCCGGTGTGGCTGGTCCCGGGGACCGATAAGCGGAGCTCTACACGCCGAGTACAGTATCTGCGACGGCAGCCTGCCCAGCAACCGCTGAGGTGGGGCTGGCTGCTTGGGCGACATCGAAGTACGATGAAGGCAAGAGCTCACTCAGAGGATCGGAGGGCGCATGACGACGACCGCCGTGTTCTTTGACGTCGGTGGAGTTGTTCTCACGAATGGATGGGACCGTTCCTCCCGGAGACAAGCCGCTGAAACATTTCGACTGGATTGGGACGAATTTGAGGAACGGCACGAGTTGGTTGTCTCTGACTTCGAGACCGGACGGATTGGGCTGGAAGACTACCTCGAGCGCACGGTCTTCTACGAACCGAAAGCGTTCACGCGTGAACAGTTCAGAGATTTCATCTTCGCCCAGTCGAAGCCGTATCCACAGGCCCTCGCAGTTGTCGGAGCGTTGGCTCGGGCAAAGCGATGCCTCGTGGCCACGCTCAACAACGAATCCTTCGATCTCAACTTGTACAGGCTTGAGCGCTTCCGGTTGCGCGATTACTTCGATGTCTTCCTTTCCTCCTGTTATCTTGGCGTGCGAAAGCCAGACGAACGAATTTACCGGCTGGCGTTGCAGATCACGCAACGCCGCGAGGACGAGTGCCTCTTTATTGACGATCGCGCTCTAAATGTCGAATGCGCGGAACGCATCGGGATGCGAACGCTCCGCTACCGGGATGCGGAACAACTCGAGGGGAAACTGCGGAGTGAAGGGGTCTTATGAGTGTGTCCGGCAAGGACTAAGGCGTTCTCATCCTTGGCCTGCTAGCAATTGGGTCAGGCCGAAAACTGCATCCGAGCCGCGATCTCCCTGATTACATTTTGGATCTGTTCACCCTCGTACGGCTCAGCCAGCAGACCAGAGGCTCCGGCTTCCAGTAGATCAATCCAACCTCCGTCCAGCTTGGGCAAGCAGACGATTACCGGAATGAATTTCCGGCGCTGCCAGGCAACTTGCAGTAGACGCTCGAAGCTCCCGTCGGGCAGCCGCAAAGGGCTGAAGATCGCATCGACGGCAAGGCCCGTGTCGAGAACCTCGCATGCCTCTCGACAGGATCCAGCCGGGATCGCTTCGGCGCCGCTTCTCTCAAGACACTGGCGAAAGTGCAAGCGCCACTGGGGCGGCATCACCACAAGCACTCTGGGCCGACGGTGGGCCCCACTCACAGATGCCGCAGCAGTCATGCTCTTACGCCATGCCTCTTGGACCACGGGCTCGGCGATGTCCCTCAGCGTCGTCCAGTGCAGACCGCTGCCGAGCTCGCTATCCGAACCGGCGGCAAGATTGGAGCCTCCCCAGATTTTGACGCCGGGCATATTCTCAGCGACCTGGAACGCCTGAATGAGTTCCGGGACCTGAAAGATATCCTCGTCATAGGGAGAACCACGAATCACGCTATAGGTGTACCTGCCATTTGGCCGCCTGCAAACCAGGCTAATCAGATTCGTATGGCCTTGCGCAGCCAGCACCAACCGAGAATTCGGATCTCCATGCTCGTCTGCGATCACAAAGTTGTAGGGCGAGGCGTGCAAGATTTCGGGCCTTGCGGTGATGGGGGTAGTCCCTCCTTTCCCCTGCAGGAGATCCAACAAACGGTCGCAGACCTGCCGAATCGTCTCCGTGATCAACGGCTCGTCTTCCAGCGCTTTCCCGCGCATTCTCTGCTGCCGGTACGGCTCGAAAACCCAGGTGAAATGGTTCTTGACCAGCTCGTCAAGATTGACAGGATATAAGCCGCCACAAACGTCAATCTTGTTGTTGTATTGAACGATCCATCGCAGCAGAGGTTCTCCCTCTGCCCGTTCCAGCCGCTCATGGTACTCAAGGACGAAGGCAGCGAGACAGACGTCCTGGTCGGCATTCCACACGTAGACAGGCACAGGCCGTCGCTGCTGCAGCCATCTCTCCATGAGGCGACCCTGACGGACGGCGATGTACGCCTGCATCGCCGCGCTCATCGTGACCTCGCGGATCACGCCAAAATGGTGGTCAAAATGGACGTGGTGCCCCCTGTGACCCGGCACGTCGTCAATCACTTCAAGCCCGATCGAATACTCCGGGGCCTGCTGCATGAAATCTTCCCAGTTCACAAAGCGTTTTGCAGGCACACGCAGCACAATATTCTCAAACCCACTCTCTCTCGCAGTCCCCATAAGCCATCTCCAGCCCCGAAGGGCTCCCTCCGTCAAGCGAGAACGGCACCAGCCGCACACCTGTTCGTCCCGGAGTCATTGTGCCCCCACCGGTGTACTGCGTCAAGGATCAGATTGCGAGCACGTCCATCCGGAGGAGGGTCACCAAGATAAAGCCGGGGCGCAGTCGGGGGAGGTGCAAGCTCGTTAGAGGCTGCCAGGTGCTGGTCGATTCGGATTCACTATGATTCGTCGAAGAGACTGCTCGAGATCCCGCGCTGAGAAACCAAAGGGTCCTGGCGCGCTCTTGAACACAACGCGCCCGTCTCTATCGATCAAGTACATACGATCAGGCCAGGCTGTATATGCGCGCTCGGTTCGGTTATCGATGCCATCCAGCACCGCTGGGACGCGAAGGCCGAGCTTCCGTACGCACGTCAAGGCCGTGGAGGTCCGCTCGCCATCTGATCGCGGCGAAGCAACCAGAACGCCATCCCTGACGTTCGGTGGCAACTGCCAGAGATCGGTAGGATGGGCCTCCTGAATGTACACAATGTAGAACGCTACACGATCCTGATACAACTGATATAGCCGATTGAGCTCGGGAACCTCCCGGCGAAATGGCGGTCAAGTATAACTGCCGAAGATCAGGACAATCGGCCGCTCCCGCCACTCCCGCGACAGCCTGACGGTGCGGCTGCGGTCCACAGTTTGCAGCGCGAAATCGGGCGCTGCCTGTCCAACGGCAAGGTGTCCCGCCCGAGCAGACATCCACAAGGGCTTGAAGGGAAGGATCATCATCGCGACCATTGGAACTTTCGACATGATCGCGCCGAAGCGTTCCGGCGGCTGGCGCATCGCGATGTAGAGGCCTGCGGATGCTGCGATGTATAGAGAAGCCAGTCCGCCCAATGCGATCCCAAGCAGTTTCATCAGGCGCACTCAACACCTCCCGGCAATCGTAGCAGAACTCGATACAGACGACATTCTCCTCTTGAACCGGCGCTAGAAAAGGATCTTGAGGGCGGCCTGGAAGACCCGCGGCGGGCCAGCTTCGACAATGCGTCCGAAATTCGGAGACACCAGATCGTTCACCGGAACGCCGAAATTGGGGTGATTGGTCACGTTGAACGCCTCGACCCGGAGCTGCACACGCACGAGTTCGGGCTTCCAGTAGTCGGCGATATGCTTGTAGTAGACGGATGTGCGGCTGGTTGAGGGACGTCATTTCGGGTGCGAGGCCCGGGACAGGAAGCGAAAGGAAAAGTCGATGCGATGGATTGCAGCCACAGTACTTGGATTGGCGGTGTTAGGGACATCGGAGGGAGGCATCGCCGAGGAAAAGTCATTGCAAGGGCGGTTCGTTGTGGTACAGGTGGCTAACCCGGCATATCACTCGAACCAGCTATTCTTTGCCTTCGAAAACTACTACAGCCCACGGATGAACGCACTGCGGGAGAAATACGGATTGGACGCGGTGGTGGCGGGGGAGACCGATGAGTGGATGCGGATTCTACTCTTGCGGAACTGGATCCACGCTCACATCCGGATCGAAAATGATCACCCAACACCTACTCGGCAGGAGCCGTTCGCCATTTTGGATGCGGCGCTGGCGGGAGGAGCGTTTGAGTGTACCCACTTCAGCATCGTGCAACACGCTGTGCTGAATAGCTTCGGGTACGTGACACGGCGGCTGGGGGCGGGGCCGGGGCTGAAGGAGAACGGCGTCCATCACGGGATAAACGAAGTATGGGTAAACAAGCTTAGCAAATGGGTCCTGGTTGACTCGAAATATGATCTGCACTTCGAGAAGGACGGCGTGCCCCTCTCGGCATTGGAGATCCGGGACGAAGTGTGGAAGGACGGGGGGAAGTCGGTCGTGCTACGGTACGGACCAGCACGGAGAACGGCGAGTGATGACCCGGCGGTTCAGAAAGAGAAGCCGACCGCGGAAATGTACCGGTGGGTGAGCTTCGAGACCAGCACGAACCGGTTCACCATCTATCCGGCTGCGCTGGGCTCGACTATGGTTCTGTTGGATGACGAGAACTTCCGCAACAACATCTGGTATCGGGAAGGCACGCCCAGCTGGTTTTACAATACCCCCTACCCGCTGAAAACGACACAGCGGGATTGGATCGAGTGGACCCCGAATGTCATCACTTCACGGGTGCGAGTGGACGGGGAGAAGGCGCAGGTGAGCTTGGCGTCGTTCACGCCGAACTTCAAGACCTTCCAGATGAAGAGCAGTAAAGGCGCGTGGAGGAATTGCGAGGATGAGCTGGACGTGCTGTTGGTGAAGGGCACAAACCGCTTTGTGTTCCGTACGGTGAATCTCTTCGAGGTCACCGGGCCAGAGCACCGAGTCCAGATTGACTGGCTCGACAACGCGGAAAGGCCAAGCGGTCACTGAAACAGCGATGGAAAACCCGCCGATACAGGGGGGCGTCCTCAATACCGCATCCAATCAGGACACTGAACATGAGACAAGCTTCTTCCATATTCGCGATCGTGTTTCTGTTGGCCTTGCTGTCGTTTGGCCAGTCCACAAACCCGGTGCAGAGAAGCTCTCCCGACACGCCAGCCGACCTTACCAACGCCATGCCGGTCCTGGAAGTGTTTCATTCCACGACTGCTGCGATGGAGGGAGTGCCGAACTCGCGAGTTGACGCGTCAAGGGAAGGAAC
>JAEHDI010000383.1 GCA_016880505.1 Bryobacterales bacterium
GTCTCGATGGTGTCCAGATACTGAACGATGGTCCGGTCGCTCAGGGAGGGCGCTTCCGTGAAAACGCTGTACTGCGCGCCGAGCTCAGGGTATTCGAGGATCAGCCGCTCCACCGTCGGCGTTTCCAGAACGCGGGTCCGGTGCCGGTTGATGTCGCTGATGGACATGAAAATCTTCAGCGGCTCGTTCTCGACGGACTTGCGGCACAGCGCGAACAGCGCTTCGATTACGTCATCCGGCTCTTTCCACGTCGCCGCGAGCCGCGTCAACTTACCGTCGTATTTTCCGTGCGGGTGCTTGACGAACAGGTTCCTCCAGACGTCGATTCCGCCCGGGATGTGCGGTCTGCCATCCGGCTCGATGCGGAGCCGGTTGGTGAGCAGGATCAGTTCGGTGTTCGAGCGGAATACCGGTCTGGCCGGCCCCGGACTGGTGACGCGGCCACGGATCGCCAGATAGAACCGCTTCAACCGTTCGGGTTCCGTCAGGTACTCCTTCACCGGTCCTTGAATGCGCGCCAGGGCGTCGAAGTAGCTCGCCATCCAGCCGTCGTCCTTCGCCAGCAGACGTTCGAAGAACGCCGGTCCCTGGTCCGGGGGCACGCCCGTCAATTCCTCCCACGCCTTCGCGGTGCGGGCGCCGCCCGGTACGACCGCCTTGCCGTCCCGAATCTCGAACATCGCTCCGAAAAAGTCCAGGACGTGCGCGAAAACCTTCAGCCGCTGCACCGGCACCGCCTTGCGCAGTTCCTCGGCCGTCACCGGATCGAGTTTCGACATTCCCAAATAGAGCCGGCAAAGTTGAGGGTCGGCAAGAAGCATGTCGATGAACTCGCCCTGCTTCTCTTTTCCGGAGAACCAGTAGTCGGCGCCGTAAATGACGGCCGCCCGGGTCGGCTTGAAATCGTACGAGAACGGCCGGTTGGTGCGGAGGTCCTGTTCCAGTTCGGCAATCGGGAAACCTGAATCGATGGTCAGGAACGCGCGCGACGCGTTCACCGTCTCCAGCACGACTTCACTCCCGCAGCCTCCGCGCATTCGATAGCCGAGGATGCGCAGGAGTTCTCCGGTCTCCGTCGACTCGCAGGTCGCGATGCGGATCACCTTGTCCGGACCGGCGAGTTTCTCGAGCTCGCGTGCCTGGGAGAGATAACGGACCACCAGTTTGAGGTACTCGGTCTGTTCGAGCGCCTCGTTGCCGCTCGAGGCCTGGTAGCCGTTCGTCACGACATTGCGCGCCACCGCCGGCAGGATGTCCTCTTCCGTTACATCCTGCGAGACGGCAGCCATCCTGGAGAATGAGCGAAGAGGCCCGGGAATCTCGGTCCAGTGTTGCTCGACGTCCGAGGGGGCGGAGTTAGTCCATTGAGGAATCTCCCAGCCACGGCCCACCGCTGTCCGGTACTGCTCGGCATAACGGCGGGTCGCATCACGATCCCCGGCTGCCAACGAAAGCACCGCCAAACGGCGGCTCACTGCTGCGCGATGTCCCCCGTCGTCCGATGGCTGGAGAAGGCTGAGGGCCCTCTCGTACGCCTTTCGGGTCTCGGGATCCGCGTACCGGTCGAGATATTCCGCATAGGCCAACTGGGCCTGTGCGTCGGCGGGCGACCTCTGCGCCGCCCGCTGGAGAAGAAGGCGGGCTTCCGCCGCCTCGCCGCTTTTCTCGAGCGCAAGCGCCTGTTGGGTCAGGTCCTCCGCTCGTGCACATACAAGAAGGCTAGAGACGCCCAGGAGATACGCCGCAAACACCCTCATTTTCGTTTCTCTCGTTTGTGAAATTCTTGCCAGCCGGTTGGTTTTTACTGTATCACTTTTTCCACAAGCTCGCAGCCGGAGGGATGTTAAATCATGGCAACCTCCAAGCCCGCTATGACAGCGGAACTCTATATCACTCCGAGTTGCGTGTCCCGGTCGGGTTTCGGGAACGCTCTCTCGATCGCGGCGGCCTCTTCCTCGCTGAGCTCCCAGCCGGCTCCAGCGGCGTTCTCGCGCGCGTGTTCCGGATTGGCGGCTTTTGGAATGGTGAAGACGCCGGGCTCCCGGGTGAGAAAGTTCAGCGCCACCTGCCGCCCCGTGCGGCCATAACGGGCGCCGATTTTTGCCAGCACGCGGCCGCCGGCGCTGCGCTCGGCCGGAAACCCGCCGTGCCCGAACGGACTGTAGCCGACGACTGCGATCCCGTGCTCACGGCAGTACGGGATCAGGCGGCGTTCGATGCCACGATCGCCGAGATGGTAGAGCACCTGGTCGCAGGCGATGCGCTCCCGCTTCAAAGCTTGCCGGGCTGCCTGCAACTCATCGAGATCGAAGTTGCTCACGCCGAGGTAGCGGATCTTCCCCGCTCCCGCCAGGTCTTCCATGGCGCGCATCGTTTCGTGAATCGGATGGTTTCCAGGCCAATGAAGCAGATACAGATCGAGCCATTCCGTCTTCAGCCGGCGGAGGCTCTTCTCGCAAGTCCGCAGCGTGCCCTGGTAGGAGGCGTTCGAGGGAAGTACCTTGCTCACCAGGAAGACCTCGTTCCGGCGCCCGGCGATGGCCTCAGCCACCAGTTCCTCGGCACGCCCGCTGCCGTACATCTCGGCGGTGTCGATATGCGTCATG
Organism: Bryobacterales bacterium; assembly: GCA_016880505.1. GTDB lineage: Bacteria > Acidobacteriota > Terriglobia > Bryobacterales > Bryobacteraceae > JAEHDI01. The sequence continues at coordinate 2,607 of JAEHDI010000383.1, forward strand.
CCCAGGTCGAGCCCCAGCCGCAGCGCCTCGATCGCGCGCTGCTCCGCCTCGCGCGTGCCCTCGATCATCCATGTCCCCTGACCGATCACCGGGACCTCCACCCCGGTCCATCCGAACGTCTTTCGCACCATCTTTTGAACTATAGCGCTATGCTGGGGTGCGGACAGAAGAAACCCATGACCCGAATCGCAACTCTTTTCGTTCTTTTTCTCGCCCTGCCGGTGTTCGCGCAGGAGTACAAAATCGCTATCGTCGGACTGATTCATTCTCATGTCTGGGGTCATCTCGGCAAGATGGTGAAGAATGAGCCGGCGCGGCTCGTTGGTATCGCCGAGACGGAACCCGAGCTGATCGCCGAGGCGAAGAAGCGGGGCGCCACGAACGTCGCCTTCTATGATGACTACCGGAAAATGCTGGATGAAGCGAAGCCCGATATCGTCTGGGCGTTCA